>NZ_JAVRFJ010000013.1:0-225349 GCF_031845845.1 Streptomyces gottesmaniae | reverse complement strand
GAGCAGGAACGGCGCGACGCCTTCCCCCGCTGGCTGCACACCTACAATCACCACCGCGGACACACCGCGCTGAAAGGCCAACCACCCGCCAGCCGCGTCCCCAACCTCTCAGGGCAATACACCTAGCCCTCGATCCGCTCCTCCAGGCGGACGGTCACCGACTGGCCCGCTTCCTTCCCGATCGCCTTGCGCACATCGGCCTTGACGGGCAGCTTGTGGGTGCCGTCGCCCAGGGCCATGAAGGAGCTGCGGAAGGGGTGGCCGTCGATCGTGCCGCGGACCTTGACCAGGCCGCGGGTGCCGAAGAACTCGGTGGACCCGGGCCACACGAGATAGGTCCAGCCGCCCTTGGCGGGGCTCTTCCGCAGCTCCGCCGTGAACTGCTCGTCGAGCGTGCTCATGATGTCTCCTCCGCTCCCGGTGGTGCGCTACGAACAGGAGACCGCCGGGAGCGCGGAAAGTCATCGCGAGCTGTGCCCGGAGGAGGGGCACGGTCAGCGGCAGTCGTCGAGCCAGTCGCCGGGGATGAGATCACGGACGCGGTCGAGGTCCTCCGCCGTCCGGCCACGAGCCAGGACGGCCGCGCCCTCGTCGTCGCGCAGGAGGACGTCGCGGCCCAGGAACCACCGTGTCTCCTCGCCGACGGGGTAGGCCGGGAACGGCAGCCGGACGGCGTTCGACTCCAGCTGCTCGAGGCTGTCGTCATCCGGTTCGAGGAAGTCGCAGAGCCCGTCGTCGGCCTGTAGGGACTCGGACAGGACGATCTCGACGAAGCAGAGGGAGAGACGCTCCAGCCAGGGCTCCCACCGCTCGGCGCTCTTGTCGGCGAGGTCGAGCTTGATGAGCACCGCCGGGTCGTCGTCCCGGAGGTTGTCGAGAAGGACGCCCCACGAAGCAGCTCCCTGGTTCTCGTGCCGGAAGACCAGGGCCTTCCCGTCGTCGTCGACATACAGCTCCGAGGGGCCGAGCAGCACATCGTGGTTGCTGGTGAGATCCCGACGGCGTCCCAGCAGCAGATACGCCTCGCGCAACGCTGTGGGCAGTCGGAGGCCCAGCCTCTCCTCGGCGGTGTCCAGATCGGCCGCCGTCCATCCGTCCTCGTGTCCCAGTGCGGCGTCGGTCCAGTGGGCGGCGAAGCCCCGGATGAAAATCCACGCGTCACCGCGGTCCTCGACGCCTCTGGCGAGCGATGCGGCAAGATCGAACTCCTGTGTCATGCCAGGACGATATCCGTGCCGCTCGTCCCCTTTATTGCCGCCGCCGCCGCCGACCACCACCGCCGCCACCGCCGCCACCACCGCCACCGCCGCCTCGGGTGGCGCCGGGCGGTCCCGGACCCCGGGCATGTTCGTTGAACACTCCGTCGTGGACATGCGTAGAAGATGTGGACAGGCCCCAGGACCGGCACCCGCACGCCCTCCTCGGCCCGGAGAAGGCCCGGTCGCAGGGCCCTCCGCAGCGTTTCGGCCAATCGCGCTCTCGCATATGCCAGGAGACTGGCCGAATTGGCATGGTGACAGAGCGTCAGGAGTGGCGATACTCAACTGGCAGGGCGATTGAGTCATGAACGAACGCGCACCCATGCGCGCTCTTCACGTCACCGTGTGTGACGGTCTTGTTGCCGGACGCGCACGACCAGCAAGTCTGCGAGGCGAGAGCAAGTCCGCGCGGCGAGTGGGGCCGGGCGGGTTCGGCGGTGCGAACGGGGGAGCGAAGCGTGCACGACGAATTCCTGTGCCATGTCACCGCGTACGGCTGGTGCGGCGGTCAGCGCGTCGGCGTGCCCCTCGGTACCTATCGCGCCCCCACCCTGGCGCTGGCGCTGTGGTGGATGCGCGACCGCGCGTTATGGATCGCCGAACGCCTCGACCCGCGACCCGAGAACCCGAACTTCCCTCCGAACGCGGTCGTTCCGGTCGCCGACACCGTACCGGACGTGCCCAGCCAGCTGCGCGCATGGTCCGCCGACGACGCACAACAGAATCTGGTCGCCGAGGAGTTGGCCGCCGGCAACCTGGTCCGGATCGCCACCAACGACGACACCACGGAGTACGAACTGCTCGCCGAGTCCGTCGACGCCGTACGCATGCAGCGCATCGCCCAGAGAATCGCCGCCCCCGCCGCCTGACCCCCAGTACGGCCCGCCTCTCAGGGCCGCGCCGAAGCGGCCGGGCGCGCATATCGGGACCGATCGGTAGAATTTTCCGCATGGCAGAGCGGTCGATCGCGCCGACTGCGCCCGCACTCGTGCTGGAGACCGAGTCGGGCTCCACCGTGCTGGCCCCGTCCCACGCCTACCACGTGGGACGCGACCCGCTCAGCGACGTCGTCCTCGACGACGACCGGGTCTCGTGGCACCACGCGGTGCTGCGGGCCGAGGCCGGCCACTGGACCATCGAGGACGAGAACAGCACCAACGGCACGTACGCCGACGGTCACCGCGTCCACGAGTGGGACGTCGGCCCCGGCACGGTCATCCACTTCGGGAGCCTCCCCGACGGCCCCCGCGCGGTGCTCACCGGCCTCGCCCCCGAGCGACCCTCCGGCATCCACCGCCCCGCCTCCACCGGCACCTTCCGGCAGCCCACCAGCGTCCACCCGCTGCCCGAGCGAACCGTCCGCATCGGCCGGGCCTCGGACAACGACCTGGTCATCGACGACCTTGTCGTCTCCCGCCGACACGCCGAGCTCCGGGCGCGGCCGGAGGGCACGTACGAGATCGTCGACCTCGGCAGCCACAACGGCACCTACCTCAACGGCGCCCCCGTCGACCGGGCCCCGGTCACTCCCGGTGACATCGTCGGCATCGGTCACTCCGCGTTCTGCCTGGTCGGCGACGAACTCCAGGAGTACGTCGACACCGGGGAGGTCTCCCTCGACGTCCAGGAACTCACCGTCGCCGTCGACCGCGGCCGGAAGACGCTACTGGACGGTGTGTCGTTTCCGGTCGGCGAGAAATGCCTCCTCGCCGTCGTCGGCCCGAGCGGCGCGGGCAAGTCCACCCTGCTGAACGCCCTCACCGGGCAGCGCCCCGCCGACAGCGGCACCGTCCTCTACGACGGCCGCGACCTCTACCGCGACTACGCCGAACTGCGCCAGCGCATCGGCCTGGTCCCGCAGGACGACATCCTGCACGCCCAGCTGACCGTGCGCAGAGCCCTGTCCTACGCCGCCGAGCTCCGCTTCCCGCAGGACACCGCGAAGGCCGAGCGGCAGGCCCGCGTCGACGAGGTGATCCGCGAACTGGGCCTCGAACAGCGCGCCGGCCAGCCCATCCACAGCCTCTCCGGCGGCCAGCGCAAACGGGTCAGCGTGGCCCTGGAACTCCTGACCAAACCCTCCCTGCTCTTCCTGGACGAACCGACCTCCGGGCTCGACCCCGGCATGGACCGCTCCGTGATGCACATGCTGCGCGGCCTGGCCGACGACGGACGCACGGTCATCGTCGTCACCCACAGCGTTCTCAGCCTCGACGTCTGCGACCGTCTCCTCGTCCTGGCGCCCGGCGGCAAGGTCGCCTACTACGGGCCGCCGGAGGACACCCTCGCCTTCTTCGGCTTCCAGCAGTGGCCGGAGGCGTTCGAGGCCTTCGAACGGGACCAGGAGCGGGACTGGGCGGGGGAGTACCGCGACTCGCCCCAACGGCGCCAGTACGTCACCGCCGCCATGGGCCGGCCCTACCAGGCCGACCCGGAGCCGGTCGCCGTGGCGCCGCCGCCCAAGCCGCAGAGCTGGGGCGCCCAACTCGGCACACTGGTCCGCCGGTACGCGGCCGCGCTCGGCGCCGACCGCACCTTCCTCGCCATCATGATCGCGCTGCCGTTCGTGATGGGCGCGATGGCCAGGGCGCTCGCGGGCAGCACCCTGGACCGCGAGACGGCCATGAACGCGCTGCTCATCCTCTGTGTCGGCGGTGTGCTGACGGGTGCGGCGAACGCCGTGCGCGAACTGGTCAAGGAACGCGTCATCTACCGGCGCGAACGGGCGGTGGGCCTGTCCAGATCCGCGTACCTGATGTCCAAGGTCGTCGTCCTCGGCACGGTCACCGTCCTCCAGGCGATCGTCCTCACCCTGGTCGCCCTGCTCGGCGTCGACCTCAACGCGCCCGGCGGTGAAGGCGTGTTGCTGCCGCCCCTGGTCGAGATCACGGTCGCCGTGGCACTGCTCGCCTTCACCGCGATGATGCTGGGCCTGGTCGTCTCCGCGCTGGTCCGCAAGGAGGAGGTCACCATGCCGCTGCTGGTGCTCCTCGCGATCGTCCAGGTCGTGTTCTGCGGCGCCCTGCTGGATGTGCGGGGCACGATCGTCCTCGAACAGCTGGCGTGGCTGGTGCCGTCGCGGTGGGCGTTCGCCGCGATGGCCGGCACGATCGACCTGGAACGGATCGTCCCCGACACCTCGGACCCGCTGTTCGCGCACTCGGCGGGCGTGTGGCTGCTCGACCTGGGGATGCTCGTCGTCCTCTCGCTGCTCTGCGGCTGGGCCGTCGCCCGGCTGCTGCGCCGCCGTGAGCCCGCCGTGATGCGGAAGTAGCCGCCATGACGACGCCCGGCTTTCTGCCCACCCATGTCGTCCCGCCGGGCGGCCTGTCCGCCTGGGAGAGCCCCGACCCGGCCCATCCGACCGTGGCCCTCGACGCGCTGCTGCCGGTCCAACTGCTGGAACGGCGCGGCGACTGGGGCCATGTCCTGTGCGCCAACGGCTGGTCCGCCTGGGTCGACGGCCGCCTCCTGGTCGCCGTACCGCAGGATCCGCCCGCCGCCGGTGTGGCACCCGCCCGTACGGCCGACCCGCGTCCGCTGCTGGCCCGGGCCGAGGAGGCCCTGACGCGCTACCGCACCGAGGCGGAGGCCCTGGCCGCCGGGCACCGCGACGGCGAGTCCTTCCACGAGCGTACGAAGGGGCTGCGGATCGGGGTCGTCGTCGACGGTGAGTCGCTGTGGCTGTTCGACGCGGCGCACGAGCGGTGGGTGTACTGCGACGGGACGCGGCTGAGCACGTTCGCCGCGGTGGACGAACCGCGCGAGACCCCGGCCGCCCCCCGCTTCGCACCGGCCGCCGTCCCCGCCGCGACACCGGAACCCACGAGGGTCGTGGGAGACCCGGTACGTGAAGCGGCGGACCCGAGACCGCCCGACTCCGGGCCGACCGACCGTCGACCCCCCGATACCAGGCCCCCCGACACCAGGCCGGCCGGCCCCCGCCCGGCGGACCACGGGCCGAGCGAGGACGAGCCCACGCGCCTGGTCCCGCCGGTGACCCGCGATGAGTGACACACAGCCGTACGCGGGGCGCCCCTCCGAGCCGGTCGGACGGCAGATCGCCGGCTACCGCGTCGAGCGCGAGATCGGCCGGGGCGGTATGGCCGTCGTCTACCAGGCCAGGGACCTGCGGCTGGAGCGGACGGTCGCGCTGAAGCTGCTCGCCCCGGAACTGGCCCGCAACGACACGTTCCGGCGCCGCTTCACCCACGAGTCACGGGTGGCCGCCGCGATCGACCACCCCCACATCGTGCCGGTCTTCGAGGCCGGAGAGACGGACGGCGTCCTCTACATCGCCATGCGGTACGTCGCCGGGAGCGATCTGCGGCATCTCCTGGACCGGGAGGGTCCGCTGCCGGTCACGACCGCGACGCGGATCGCCGCCCAGGTCGCCTCCGCGCTCGACGCGGCGCACGACCACGGCCTGGTGCACCGGGACGTGAAGCCCGGCAACATCCTGGTCGCGCAGGGCACGGACAGCGACCACCCCGAGCACGTCTATCTCACCGACTTCGGCCTGACGAAGAAGTCGCTGTCCCTGACCGGCTTCACCACCGTCGGCCAGTTCGTGGGGACACTCGACTACGTGGCGCCGGAGCAGATCTCGGGCAAGCCGGTCGACGGCCGCTGCGACGTCTACAGCCTCGCCTGCGTCGTCCACGAGACACTCGTCGGCCGGCCGCCGTTCCAGCGGGACGACGACATGGCCCTGTTGTGGGCCCACCAGTACGACCAACCGCCCCCGTTGACCGGCGTGCGCCCCGATCTGCCACCCGCGGTGGACCACGTCATGGCGACGGCGCTGGCCAAGTCCCCGGACGACCGGTACGACTCCTGCCTCTCCTTCGTGGCGGCGCTCCGGGCGGCCGGGACGGCTCGGGGCTTCCCGCCGGGGCACGCGCCCACCCGGGCGGTCACGCCGACCGCGTCCGGGCCGCCCGAGGCCCCGCCCGAGCCGCCCCGGTGGGCCGAACCCGTGTTCATCCGGTCCGGCCGTCACCCCGGCTGACGTCGAGTCGCGCGATGTGGGCCACGTTCTCCCGGTCGTCGGCGTCCGAACCGGCCTCGGCGGCGAACCAGGCGTCCAGGATCTCCTTGAGCAGCGGCTCGGAGGTCAGCCGCAGCCCGAGCGCCAGCACATTGGCGTCGTTCCACCGGCGTGCGCCGTCGGCCGTGTAGGCGTCCGTGCACAGGGCCGCGCGAACGCCCGGAACCTTGTTCGCGGCGATCGACGCGCCCGTGCCGGTCCAGCAGCACACGACGGCCTGGTCGGACGCGCCGGTGGCGACGTCGCGCGCCGCCGCCTCCGAGCAGACGGCCCAGCGGGGGTCGTCACCGGCGCGCAGCGCGCCGTGCGTGACGACGTCGTGGCCCCGGCCGCGCAACTCCGCGAGGAGAAGGCGTGCGACGGGCTCGTCCATGTCCGAGGAGACGGAGATCCGCATGCTCCCGAGGCTACCCGCCTCCAGGGCTCCGGCTACGGGCGCGGCCACGGCTTTCCGGCCAACCGCTCGATGCTCGTGTTGAAGCGCTCCAGGTAGTCGGCGAACCCGGCGATGTCCTCGTCGGACCAGCCCTCCAGCACCATGGCGAGCGTACGGACGTTGCCCTCGCGCTCCTCGTCCAGTCGGCGCTCGCCCTCCTCGGTGATGCGGAACTTCCGCGCCACCCCGCCCTCCGGGTCGAGGATGTGCTCGACCAGCCCGGCCCGCAGCGCGGCGGCGGTCTGCCTGCGCAGGGTGGAGGCGTCGAGGCCGAAGGCCTCGCTCAACTGAGCACGGTGCCGCTGTCCGAGACCGCCTCCGCCAACAGCTTCAACACGCTGATGCGTGCCCTGGGCACCTCCGTCACGGCGGCTGTGGTCGGAGGGGTGCTCGCCCAGATGACCACCACGCTCGGCGGCTTCAGCCTGCCCTCGGAGGACGGGTTCCGGACCGGTCTGATGATCGGCTGCGGTGCCGCGCTGGTCGCGGCGGCGGTCGCCGTGTTCATCCCCGGCGCGCGGGCCACCTCGGATCCGGGCCAGGGCGCGGAGGAGCGGGACCCGGGCACCGTGGAGGCGCCGGCTTCCGCCGCTTGACCGGGCGAGGCCCGGCCGTCGGTGAGTGCGCGGGGTCCCGCGCGGCGGCCACCCCGCACCTCGGCGGCCCGCACCGGATGGTGGGCTCTGTCGTGCTCCCGGCTCGCCGGTGGTCAGCGCGTCCTCGGTTGCCTGTAGCCGCCGCTCGTCCGGACCTGGTGGCGTGTCCGCCGGGGGCACGTGGGTGTGGCCGGGGTCGGCAGGGCGAGGAGGAAGGGTCGGGAGAGCGGGCGCACCGGGGCGGTTCCTTGTCGCTCATGCCCTTCGGCTGGGTCCGCCGGTATCCGGTGGTGTCACCGGCGGGGAGTGGTGCCTGGGCGCGCAGCCCCATGACGAAGGCGGCCCGTCAGCTTCGGCAGGCGGTGGAGAGGGGCCAGGACGCGTCGGTGGGTGCGGTCGCCCGAGGCGGTGGCGGGGGTCAGGGCGAGGTGGGCGGATCCAGGAGTCGGACCACGATCGACCACGGGCCGTCGGAGCGGGCGTAGAGGAGACAGGGGCCGGTGACGGGGGCTTCGCCGTGCCAGGGGCCCACGTGGTTGGCCAGTTCGTCGAGGAAACCGGTTCCGTCCGGTTCGAAGGTGTCGACGAGGAAGTACCCACCGTCGTCGGAGCGCGGATCGCCCTCGTACCGGAGCGTCGCGATCCCGGGACCCCCGGTGTGGCGCAGCACGTCCGAGGCGGGACGTCGCGTGGGGCCCTCACAGGTCAGCGCGCTCGACAGCGGGCTCACGTCGACCGTCCACGGTCCGCCCGCCTGGACGCGGAGCGCCCGCACCGGCCGGTCGTCGGCGTTCACCAGGGCACGGCACGAGAAGGGGCCGTCGGTGTAGACGAGTTGGCTCTGCGAGTGCAGCCTCCCGTCCAGGGCGTCCACGACGAAGTGCCCGTTCCCGGAGTGGGTGATGTCGAGGATGACCGGGTCCGTCCCGGTGGTCAGCAGGGCGACCTGGTCGCCGTCGCCACCGATCCGCTGGAGAGCCGGCTCGCCCGCGGTGAGCAGCGGGGGTGCCTGCGCGGGTGCCTGCGGGGGCGGCTCATGGCTCTTGCCGACCCCGGGGGGAGGCGCCACGGGGGCCTGCCGCTGCGCACGGTCGCGTCTGAACCACTTCATCGAGCCCCCCTGGTGACGTCTGCGCACAGTATTGGGCGTGCGGGTCGCCGCGTACACAACGAGGACCACACTTCGCCAACCGGCCTTGTGGCGTGGGGGATTGTGGCGTTCCTCATTGTTTGCGGGGGAGTGCGGTCCGACGGGTATCGGCCTCGCGCCGACCGGGCATGGTGAGGGGGGCGGAACGTGCCCCGGGCAGGCGGTGCGCGACGACGGGGTCGTGCGTCTGCCCACGGCGCCGCCCCGAGCCGTTCCGAGTGAATGTCGTCCACGCGTGCCGCACACGTGTGTGCGAGAAGAGGGGGAGCCATGGTGCCGCCGGTCGTGCCCGAGGACGTCCTGTCACAGCCGATGCTGAGCCCGCTGACGCCCGCCGCCGTCTTCCTGGTCGTCGGCGTCGTCCCCGGCGGTGAGTCGACGGCGCGCGGGGTGCTGGCGGGACTCGCCGGTCTGGAACGGGCGGTGGGCTTCTCCAGCCCCGACGGCGCCCTGGGCTGTGTGGCCGGGATCGGCGCCGAGGCCTGGGACCGCCTGTTCGGTTCGCCCCGCCCCGCCGCCCTGCACCCCTTCCCGCAGCTGGACGGGGCCCGGCACCGGGCCGTGTCCACGCCGGGCGACCTGCTCTTCCACATCCGGGCGACCCGCGTGGACCTCTGCTTCGCGCTGGCCGCCGAGATCATGCGGCAACTGCGCGGGGCGGTCACCCTGGAGGACGAGGTCCAGGCCTTCGCGTACTTCGACTCCCGCAACCTGCTCGGCTTCGTCGACGGTACCGAGAACCCGGTCGGGCGCGTGGCGGCCGAAGCCGTGCTGGTCGGTGACGAGGACCCGGACTTCCGGGGCGGCAGCTATGTGCTCGTGCAGAAGTACCTGCACGACGTGGAGTCCTGGGAGAAACTCCCGGTCGAGGCCCAGGAGAAGGTCATCGGCCGGACCAAGCTGACCAACCTCGAACTGGACGTGGAGGGTTCGCACGTCGACGTCAACACCCTCCTCGGCCCCGACGGCACGGAGCAGCGCATACTGCGCGCCGCCATGCCGTTCGGCACGCCCGGACAGGGCGAGTTCGGCACGTACTTCATCGCCTATGCCCGCGACCCCTCGGTCCCCGAGGCGATGTTGCGGAAGATGTTCCTCGGCGAACCGCCGAACGGTCACGACCCGATCCTGGACTTCTCCCGGGCCGTGACCGGAACCATGTTCTTCGTGCCGTCGGCGGACTTCCTGCGCACCGTCCCGGCGCGGCGCCCGCCGGTCTGACCGTCAGAACTCGTCCTCGCCCCCGACGAACGTCCGCACCACCTCGATGTCCCCGATCCGGGACACGTCCACCCGGCGCGGATCATCTCCCAGTACGACGAGATCGGCCCGCTTGCCGGGGGCGATGCTGCCGGCGTCGCCGTCCCAGTGGCAGGCGCGGGCGGCCTCGACGGTGTACGCCCGCAGCGCCTCGTCGACCGTGATCGCCTCGGCGGGGCCGATGAGGCGGCCGGACTCGGAGGCCCGCTCCACCATGAACTGGATCGCCCGCAGCGGGGCGCCGTTGGCGACCGGGCGGTCCGAGCTGCCGGCGACCCGGACACCGTGGTCGAGGAAGCCCCGGCCCCGGTACAGCCAGCCGGCCCGGTCCTCGCCCATGATCGTGGCGTAGTCGTCGCCGTAGTAGCGCAGGAAGCTCGGCTGGACGACGACGGTGACACCGAGCGCGGCCAGCCGGGGCAGTTGGTCGGGGCGGACCAGGCCCGCGTGCTCGACACGATGGCGGGCCTCCGGGCGGGGGCTCAGCTTCTGGGCCTTCTCCAGCGCGTCCAGCGCGACGTCGAGGGCCCGGTCGCCGATCGCGTGCACGGCGAGCTGCCAGCCCGCGAGGTGTCCCTCGACGATCGTGCTCTCCAGGACCTCGGGCTCGTGCATGAGCTGACCGGAACCGTCACTGCCCAGGTAGGGGCTGGTGAGCGCCGCCGTACGGGCCATCATGCCGCCGTCGGTGAAGATCTTGAGCGAGCCGAGCGAGAGCGTGCCCTCGCCGAAGCCCGTGCGCAGGCCGAGGTCGATCGCCCGGTTCGTGGTGTCCTCGGCGTCGGCGCGGACCGGGCGGAGCGCGTCGGCGGCCACCATCAGCCGTACCCGCAGCGGCAGTCGGCCCGACTCGTGGGCGAGCTGGTACGCGGCGCCCTCGATGGGGCTGTGCCCGAACAGCCGGGCCCCGACGCCCGCTTCGGCACACCCCGTGATGCCCTCGGACCGGCAGACGCGGGCGGCGTGCTCGATCGCCGCGGCCAGTTCGGCGAGCGAGTGCGGCGGCCGGGACCGCAGCGCGGCCCCCATGGCGCCCTCCGCGAGGAAACCGTCCGGCCGGGCCACCTCCGCCGGAAGTCCTTCGAGCACCGCCGAGTTGACGAGGCAGGCGTGCCCGGAGAGATGGCCCAGGTACACCTTGCGTCCGGCGCTGACGGTGTCGAGGTCGCCGGCCGTGAGCGGGCGGTCGAGGGTGCGCTGGTCGTAGCCGCCGAAGTCCACCCAGCCGCCGACCGGGGCCCCGGCCACCGCCTCCGCCACCACGCGGAGCACGTCGTCGGCGCGCCGGCTCGGCGCGACGCTGGGTGACTTGGCCTTCAGGCCCGCCCACGCCAGGTGCACATGGGCGTCGATGAACCCCGGCAGTACGGTGGCGCCGCCCAGGTCCAGGGTCCGCCGCGCCGGGAGGCCCGCCACGTCCTCGTCCAGACCGACGACGCGACCCCGCCAGATGCCGAGTTCCCGGGCGGCCGGGCGGTCCTGATCCATCGTGACGATGCGGGCGTTGGTGATCCTGGTGCTGAGCACGAACAGGTCCTTCCGGTCGGGGCGGGGCGCCCGGTGCGTTCTCGTACAGGTGAAGTGACGTGCTCCGCACGCCAGTTGGCGTTCGGTTCCGCTAATGTCCCAGCGTTCGGGGAGGTCGCTCAGGTCTCGAAGACATCTCAGGGCTGGTCCAGGAAGACAAATGTAGTTAGCCTTACCTAAGTTTTCTTGTACGGTTCCTGTGTTGGCGAAACCGGTCCGGAGTGTTGCGTGAGAAAAGCGGACCCACCGGGACGGAACGTCCTGTGGCGCGCGGTCGGCGGACAGCGTCGGGACGTCGTGCTGGGCGCGGTTCTGGGGATGGGACACCAGACGGGCGAGGCCCTGGTGCCGGTGCTCATCGGACTGGCCATCGAGCGCGGAGTCGTGGACGGCGACATCCCCGGGCTGCTGCTGTGGCTGCTCGTCCTGGCCGCCGTGTACGTCGGGCTCTCCTTCAGCTTCCGGTTCAGCGCGAGGGCGGGGGAACGTGCCGCCGTCACCGCCGCGCACCACCTGAGAACCGCTCTCGTCGGACGTGTCCTCGCACCCGAGGGCGGCGCCGAAGAGGGCAGGCTGCCGGGCGAGTTGACGAACATCGCCACCGAGGACGCCAAGCGGGTCGGTGCCGTCGCCATGGCCCTCATCGTCGCCTTCGCGGCCACCGCCGGGCTCGTGGTCAGCGCGGTCGCCCTGCTGCGCGTCTCGCTCGTCCTGGGTCTGCTCGTCCTCCTCGGCACCCCCCTGCTGCTGTGGCTGGGGCACCTGTTGAGCAAGCCCCTCGAACGGCGCAGCGAGACCGAACAGGACCGCGCCGCACAGGCTTCCGGGGTCGCCGCCGACCTGGTCGCCGGACTACGCGTGCTCAAGGGCATCGGCGCCGAGCAGGCCGCCGTCGCCCGCTACCGGCGCGTCAGCCAGGACTCCCTCGCCGCCACGCTGCGCGCCGCCCGCGCCGAGGCCTGGCAGAACGGCGTCGTCACCATCCTCACCGGCGCCTTCATCGCCGTGGTCGCCCTCGTCGGCGGCCGCCTCGCCGCACGCGGCGACATCGGCCTCGGCGAACTTGTCTCCTCCGTGGGGCTCGCCCTGTTCATCGTCGGCCCGCTCTCCGAGTTCGCCTGGATCAACGCCGAACTCGCCCAGGGCCGCGCCTCCGCCGCCCGGATCGCCGAGGTGCTGGACGCCCCCGGCGCCGTGCCCGCCACGGGTTCCGCCGCAGCCGTACCGCCGGCCGGCGTCGAGGGACGGCTCACGCTGCGCGCCCTGACCTACGGCCCCCTGCGCGGGGTCGACCTCGACATCGCCCCCGGTGAGACCGTCGGCATCGCCACCACCGACCCCGCCGACGCCACGGCGCTGCTGCGCTGCCTCGGCCGCCACGCCGACCCCGACGACGGCGCTGTCGAACTCGACGGCACCGCACTGACCGCACTCGGACCGGACGACGTCCGCGCGGCGATGCTCGTCGCCGAACACGACGCCGACCTGTTCGAGGGCACGGTCCTGGACAACGTCACGGCGGCGATCGGCACCACCGCGCCCGGGGGAGCGACGACGGGCCTCGCCGACACGGGGACGGGAGACGCGGGGACAGGAGGCACGGCCGCACCGGCGGGCGTCGGCGTCACCGCCGCGATGGTGGCCTCCGGTACCGACGAGGTCGCCCGCTCGCTGCCCGACGGCGTCCACACCGCCGTCACGGCACGCGGCCGTTCACTCTCCGGCGGCCAGCGCCAGCGCGTGGCCCTGGCCCGCGCCCTGGCCGCCGACGCGCCCGTCCTCGTCGTGCACGAACCGGCCACCGCCGTCGACGCCGTCACCGAGACCCGTATCGCCGCCGGCATCAGGGACGTCCGCGGCGGACGCACCACGCTCCTGGTGACCAACAGCCCCGCTCTGCTCGCCGTCACCGACCGGGTCGTCCTCCTCCACGAAGGCCGGGTCACCGCGACCGGCGGCCACGAACGCCTCGTCCACGAGCGCGCCGACTACCGGACGGCGGTCCTCACATGACCGATCACGCCAGGGCCGCCGGGCCCTCGGACGCCTCCGAGGCCTCCGAAACTGTCGAGGCCAGCGAGGGGGACCAGCCCGTCGAGGCTGCGGGGGCTGGGGAAGCCTCCCAGGCGGGGGAGGCGGTTCGGCCTGCTGTAGAGGCGCGGGACGTGGAAGCCGTCCGGCCAGATGAAGAGGCGCGGGACGTGGCCGCCGACCGGCCTGGTCAGGTCGCGGGTGTCGGGGAGGCCGTCGCGTCGGTCGAGGCCGTAGGGGGCGCCGGAGCCGTGCGGGCCGGCGACGTCACCGAGGCCGCCCAGCCGGTCGAGGGCGCGGAAGGCACCGAAGCCCTCGCGGACACCGAGGCAGGGAGCCGGGGCGGTGACCATGCCGGGCCCGTTCTGCTGCCCGTCGCCAGTCCCGCCCGGACCCGCGCCGCCGTCGTCGAACTGCTGCGTCCGCAGCGGCGGTTGGCGCTGTCCGCGTTCGGCGTCATGGTCGGGTCCACCGCTGTCGGCCTGCTCGTACAGCCCCTGCTGGGGCGGATCGTCGACCTGGCCGCCGACCGGGGGTCCGCCGACGCCATCACCGCCACCGCCGTGCTCCTCGTGGCCGTCGCCGTGGCCCAGGGCGTCAGCGCCGGGTTCGGGCTGTCACAGATCGCCCGGCTCGGTGAGACGACGCTGGCCCGGCTGCGCGAACGCTTCGTCGAGCGGGCCCTCGCCCTCCCCCTGGACCGGGTGGAGAAGGCCGGCGCCGGCGACCTGACCGCCCGCGTCACCGCCGACGTCTCCCTCATCGCCGACGCCGTGCGCAACGCGCTTCCCGCGCTCGGACGGTCGGTGCTCACCATCGTCCTCACCTTCGGCGCCCTCGCCCTGCTCGACTGGCGGTTCCTGCTGGCCGCGCTGCTCGCGGTCCCCGTGCAGGCGGCCACCGCACGCTGGTACGTCGCCCGTGCCATCCCGCTCTACGCCGAGCAGCGGGTGGCCGCCGGCGCCCAGCAGCAACAGATGCTCGACACCATCGGCGGCAGCTCCACCGTGCGGGCGTTCCGGCTGGGCCGCGAGCACACCGAGCGGGTCACCGAGCGCTCGTGGTCCGTGGTGGCGCTGACCATGCGCGGCGTACGCCTCGTCCTCGGCTTCTACAGCCGGCTGCACATCGCCGAGTACATCGGGCTCGCCGCCGTCCTCGTCACCGGCTACTGGCTGGTCCGTGACGGCTCCGCCAGCATCGGTACGGCGACCGCCGCCGCCCTGTACTTCCACAGCCTGTTCGGCCCCGTCAACGCGGCCCTCGCCCTCCTCGACGACGCGCAGTCGGCCACGGCGGGCCTCGCCCGGCTCGTCGGCGTCACCGACGAACCCGTGGCCCCGCCGCCGACGCGCACCGTCGGGGCCGGCGGTGTCGACGTCACCGTCCGAGGGCTCGGCCACGCCTACCGGCCGGGCCACCCCGTCCTGCACGACATCGACCTGACGATCCGCCACGGCGAACGCGTGGCCCTCGTCGGCGCCAGCGGAGCCGGCAAGACCACCCTGGCGCGACTCGTCGCGGGCATCCAGCCACCCACCACAGGCGACGTCCTCGTGGGCGGCATCCCGCCCACCGAACTCGGCTCCGCCGCCTCCCGCACGATCGCCCTGATCACCCAGGAGACCCATGTCTTCGCGGGCCCCCTCGCCGACGACCTGCGCCTCGCCAAGCCCGACGCCACCGACGACGAACTGCGCGCCGCGCTCGACCGCGTCGACGCCCTCGCCTGGGCCGAGGCCCTGCCCGACGGGCTCGCCACCGTCGTCGGCGACGGCGGCCACCGGCTCAGCGGCGAGCGGACCCAGGCCCTCGCACTGGCCCGGCTGATCCTCGCCGACCCGCCCCTGGTGATCCTCGACGAGGCCACCGCGGAGGCGGGCAGCGCGGGCGCCCGCACCCTGGAGAAGGCGGTCGCCCGTGCCGTCGACGGCCGGACCGCGCTGATCGTCGCCCACCGCCTCAGCCAGGCCGCCACCGCCGACCGCGTGGTCGTCATGGAGGCCGGCCGTGTCGTCGAGAGCGGCACCCACGACGAACTCCACGCCGCGCGAGGCCCCTACGCCGCCCTCTGGTCGGCCTGGTCGGACGCCCGCGACACCGGCTCCTCGCCGACCGGATACCGGTCGGCCCCCGAGACCCCCACAAGCACCGCTCCGCAGAAACCCGAACCGAAGGACCGCTGATGTTCCGCTCCCGCAGAGCGCCACGGCTCGCCGTCGTGCTCGCCTCCGCCACCCTGCTCCTCGCCACCGCGTGCGGTGGGGGCTCCGACTCCGACGACGCGTCGGGCGCCGGCGCGGAGGCGAGCACCTCCGGTGACTCCGCCTTCCCGGTCTCCGTCGACCACAAGTACGGCAGCACCACGATCAAGGCCGAACCCAAGCGGATCGTCACCGTCGGCCTCACCGACCAGGACTCGGTCCTCGCCCTCGGCAAGGTCCCCGTCGGCACCACCGAGTGGCTCGGCGGCTACAAGGGCGCCATCGGCCCCTGGGCCGAGGACAAGCTCGGCTCCGCCGAGGCCCCGACCGTCCTCAAGGACACGGGCACCGGCCCGCAGGTGGAGAAGATCGCCGCCCTCAAGCCCGACCTGATCCTCGCGGTGTACGGCGGACTCACCAAGGAACAGTACGAGTCGCTGTCCAAGTTCGCCCCCGTGGTCGCCCAGCCGAAGGCGTACAACGACTACGGCGTCCCGTGGCAGGAGCAGACCGAGACCATCGGCAAGGCGCTCGGCAAGCCCGACGAGGCCGCGAAGGCGGTCGCCGACACCGAGGCGAAGATCAAGGCCGCAGCCGACGACAACCCCGGCTTCAAGGGCGCCACGGCGGTCATGGCCACCCCGTACGAGGGCATGTTCGTCTTCGGCAGCCAGGACCCGCGCTCGCGCCTGCTGACCGGCCTGGGCTTCACTCTGCCCAAGGACCTCGACAAGGTGATCGGCGATCAGTTCGGTGCGAACATCAGCAAGGAGCGCACCGACCTGCTCGACCAGAGCGCCATCGTCTGGCAGGTCGGCGACGTCACGAAGGACGCCGCCAAGCTGCACAAGGACGCCTCCTACAAGGACCTGAAGGTCGTGAAGGAAGGCCGTGAGGTCTACGTCAACGAGACCAGCGACTACGGCAACGCCCTGTCCATGGGCACCGTCCTCAGCCTGCCGTACGTGATCGAGCGCCTCGCCCCGCAGCTCGCGGCGGCCGTCGACGGCAAGACGGACACCAAGGTGGAGCAGCCCGCGTCCTGACGCACGCGGGGGGCGATTCGCCACGATGAGGGGGGCCGGTCACCGACCGGCCCCCCTCTCGTGTCTCTCCCGTGTCAGCCGTCCATCGACTCCGCCAGGCTGCGCGGCCGCATGTCCGTCCAGTGGGTCTCGACATGGTCCAGGCAGGACTGCCGGGAGTCGGGTCCGTGGACCACCCGCCAGCCGGCCGGCACGTCCACGAAGTCCGGCCACAGGCTGTGCTGGTTCTCGTCGTTGACCAGCACCAGGTAGGTGCCCTCGGGGTCCTCGAACGGGTTGCTCATGCCATTCCTCTTTCCGACTTCACTCACTGCTTCTGTCACTGCTTCTGTCACTTCGGGTTCCGCTCCGTCCACGCGACGAGCCCCCGAAGGGCCCGGAACCAGGTCTCGGCGAGATCCTGGACCGTGTCGCGCGGCAGCAGTCCTTCCAGATACGACCAGTGCGCGGCCAGCACCGGCCCGTCCGCCCGGTCCTCGGTCACCACGTTGATCTCCAGCGCGTGACCCTCCCGCATCGAGCCCTCCGACCCGATGTCCGCCGCGTCCTCCTCCGGCGCGTACGACCAGTCCGTCTCCTCCGGGATGCCGAACCGGCCCAGGTAGTTGAACTCGACACGCGGCGGCTCGTAGGCCGCCAGCACCTCGCGGGTCCGGGGGTTGAGGTGCCGCAGCATCCCGTATCCGACGCCGTTCGCGGGCAGTGCCGCCAGGTGCTCCCGCACCCGGCGCACGGCCTCGGCCGCCGCCGGGCCCCCGGCGAAGGCCTCGTCGGGGTCGCCCGGACCCGCGTCGAGCCGGACCGGGTAGACGCTGGTGAACCAGCCGACCGTACGCGACAGATCGACGCCGTCGCCGCCCAACTCCTCCTCGCGGCCGTGTCCTTCGAGGTCGACGAGGACCGAGGTCTCCGTACCTCCGTCCCGGCGCCGCCGGTCCGCGAAGGCGAGCGCGAGCCCGGCGAGCAGGACGTCGTTGACGGCGGCGCCGAACGCGGCCGGCACCGCGGACAGCAGGGGGCCGGTGTGCTCGGCGGGCAGCCGGAGGACGACCTCGCGCCGGGTGGCGCTGGTGTCGCGGTCGGGATCGCGGTCCCGCGAGAGCGGCAGGGAGGCCGCGCCGTCGGCGAGAACCGCCTCCCACACGGGCAGTTCGGCCTCCCGCTCCGGCTGCTGGGCCAGCTCCGTGAGCAGCCTCGACCAGCGGGCGAACGACGTCTCGACGGGCAGCAGCCCGACGGGCCGTCCGGCGGACACGTCCTGCCAGGCCGCGGCGAGGTCCGGCAGCAGCACCCGCCACGACACACCGTCCACGACGAGGTGGTGGCCCATCAGCAGCAGCCGCCCGGGGGCGTCGCCAGCGTCGAACCACACGGCCCGGACCATGACTCCGGCGTCCGGGTCGAGCGACCCCCGCGCCGCGACGGCGCGTTCCCGCACGGCCTCGCCGAGCGCGGCCGCGTCCAGGCCGGAGACGTCGACCCGCTCGATCCAGTCGGCCGGGTCCACCGTGCCGACGGGCGGCACGTGCAGCGACCACTGATCGGTGTCCTCGACGGAGGGCCGGACCAGGGTGGCACGCAGCAGGTCGTGACGGTCGGCGAGCGCCCGCAGCACGGCGGTCAGACCCGGCAGGTCCAGGGCCGCCGGCGTGCGGACCAGCGCCGCCTGGTGGTAGGAGGCGAAGGCGCCGCCCAGTTCGCGCAGCCAGTGCATGACCGGGGTGAGCGGCACGGTGCCGGTGCCGTCGTCCGCCGGGCGCGGCGCCGAGACGTCGGCCGCCTCGGCGACCGTGCCCAGCGCGGCGACCGTACGGTGCCGGAACACCAGCCTCGGGCTGATCCGCAGGCCCGCCGCACGGGCCCGCCCCACGAGCTGCATGGCGACGATGCTGTCACCGCCGAGGGCGAAGAAGTCGTCGTCCACACCGACCCGTTCGAGTCCCAGCACCTCCGCGAAGACCGTGCACAGCAACTCCTCCACGGGGGTCGCGGGCGCCCGTCCCGAGGACAGGGCGGAGAAGTCCGGCGCCGGGAGGGCCGACCGGTCCAGCTTGCCGTTGGCCAGCTGCGGGAAACGCGACAGCGTGACCACGGCCGCCGGGACCATGTGGTCGGGGAGCCGGCCGGCGACATGGGCGCGCAGCGCCGCCCGGTCGGGCGAGGCGTCCGGGACCGGCACCACGTAGGCCACGAGCAGCTTGCGCGGACCGTCCTGGTGCACCGTCACCAGGGCCTGACCCACCTCCGGGTGGGTCGTGAGCGCCGCCTCGATCTCGGCGGGCTCGATGCGGAAACCGCGGATCTTGACCTGGTCGTCGGCGCGGCCGAGGTAGTCGATCCGCCCGTCGGTGGTCCAGCGGGCCAGGTCGCCCGTGCGGTACAGCCGTGATCCGGCGGGACCGAACGGATCGGCCACGAACCGCTCCGCCGTCAGACCGGGACTGCCCAGATAACCGCGGGCGAGACCCCCGCCCGCGAGGTACAGCTCACCGGGGACGCCGGGAGGCACCGGCCGCAGCCGGTCGTCGAGGACGTACGCGCGGG
This sequence comes from Streptomyces gottesmaniae, assembly GCF_031845845.1. Classification (NCBI taxonomy): domain Bacteria; kingdom Bacillati; phylum Actinomycetota; class Actinomycetes; order Kitasatosporales; family Streptomycetaceae; genus Streptomyces; species Streptomyces gottesmaniae. Next base: position 206,246 of record NZ_JAVRFJ010000013.1, on the reverse strand, counting down.
TGCCGGCCACCGGCCGCCCCACGAGGGGCCGTTCGCTGTCGCGGACGCGCCCCACGAGGGAGTCCACGGTCGACTCGGTCGGTCCGTACAGGTTGAACGCCTCGGTGCCGGGCAGTTCGGACAGCCGCTTCCACAGGGCGACGGGGACGGCCTCGCCGCCCACGCCGACGACCGCGAGCGGGCAGTCGCCGCCCTGCAGCAGCCCACTGTCGGCCATCTGCGCGAAGAACGACGGCGTGACCTCCAGGAAGTCGAAGCGGTGCCGGAGCACGGCCTCGGTGACCAGCTCCGGGTCGCGCCGGACCTCCTCCGACAGCACATGGACGCAGTGCCCGTCCAGCAGCCACAGCTGCGGCTGCCAGGACGCGTCGAAGAAGAACGACCAGGCGTGCCCGACCCGCAGGTGCCGCCGCCCGGCCGCCTCGATCGCGGGCCCGTACAGCGTCTCCCGGTGGCTGTGGAAGAGGTTGCCGAGCGTCTCGTGCGTGATCACGACGCCCTTGGGGCGGCCGGTGGAGCCCGAGGTGTAGATGACGTACGCCGGGTTGCGGGGCGTCAGCGGGGCCCGACGGTCGGCGTCGGTGAGGTCGGCCGGGTCCTGGGCCGATATCCGGTCCCGGGTGCCGGGGTCGTCCAGCGGCAGGGCGGTGATGCCGGACGGCAGCGTGGCGGCGTACTCCCGGGTCGTCAGGGTGAGGACCGGTCCGGCGTCGGCGAGGACGTCGGCCGTGCGCTCCGCCGGGGCGTCCGGGTCGAGCGGCAGATACGCGGCGCCCGCCTTGTGCACGGCGAGGACGGCCGTGAGGAAGTGCGCGGTGCGCGGCAGCGCCAGCGCGACGAACCTCTCGGGCCCGGCGCCCGCCTGCACGAGCAGCCGCGCCAACCGGTTGGCGTCCGCGTTGAGTTCGGCGAAGGTCAGCTCGACACCGTCGGAGGCGGCGGCGGGCAGGTCGCCGTGCCGGTGCGCCCGCTCCTCGAAGAGCGCGGGCACCGTGGTGGGTCCGCCGGCGACCGGACGGCTGTGCCAGCCGCCGAGCAGCCGGGCCCGCTCGTCCGGGGCGAGGATGTCGATGCGGCCCAGCGGGGTCTCCGGATCGGCGGTCACGGCCCGCAGGACGCGCAGCAGCCGGTCCGCGAAGGACCGGGCGGTCGCCGGGTCGAACAGGTCGGCGCTGTACTCCAGGACGCCGTCCACGCCGGTGCCGTCGCCGCGCTCGACGAAGTCGAAGGACAGGTCGAACTTGGCGGTCGTCTGCGTCACGTCGTCCCGGTGGGCGTCCAGACCGGGCAGCCCCGTGTCGTCGCCGTCGGAGGCGAGGTACACCACCATCACCTGGAACAGCGGGTGACGGGCCAGGGAACGGGCCGGGTTGAGCACCTCCACCAGCCGCTCGAAGGGCACGTCCTGGTGGTCGAACGCGGCGAGGTCGGTCTCCCGGACGCGGCCGAGCAGCTCCCGGAACGTCGGGTCCCCGGAGGTGTCGGTGCGCAGCACCAGCGTGTTGAGGAAGAACCCGACCAGTTCGTCCAGCCCGGCGTCGGTGCGACCGGAGATCGGGCTGCCGATGGGGATGTCGTCGCCCGCGCCGAGCCGGGAGAGAAGCGTGGCCACGGCCGCCTGGAGCACCATGAACACACTGACCCCGTTGTCGCGGGCCAACCCGTTCAGGGCGTCGGCGAGTGCGGCGTCCAGCGACAGGTCGGCGGAGCCGCCCCGGTAGGTCGCCTCCAGCGGGCGGGCCCGGTCCACGGGCAGCGCCAGCTCCTCGGGCAGCCCGGCCAGCGCCCGCTTCCAGTACGCGAGCTGGCGTGCCGCGAGGCTGCCCTCGTCCTTCTCGTCGCCGAGGACCTCCCGCTGCCACAGCGTGTAGTCGGCGTACTGGACGGGCAACGGCTCCCATGCGGGCGCGCGTCCCGCCGCACGGGCGGTGTAGGCGAGCGCGAGATCCCGGTTCAGCGGCCCCTCCGACCACTCGTCCCCGGCGATGTGGTGCAGGAGCAGCAGGACCGTCCACTGCTCCTCACCCGTGCGGAACACATGCACCCGCAGCGGGATCTCACGGTCCAGCGCGAAGCCGTAGGCCCCGGCCTCCGCCAGCAGCTCGGGCAGCAGCTCGTCGTCCGTGTCGACGACCTCGAACGGGACCCGGACCTCGTCGGGCGCCAGGACCAGCTGGTGGGCCCGGCCCTCGTCGTCGGGGAAGACCGTGCGCAGCGTCTCGTGCCGGACGACCAGATCGCGCACGGCCGCCCGCAGCGCCTCGACGTCGAGCGCTCCCGTCAGCCGCCAGGCCGAGGGGATGTTGTACGTCGCGCTGGGACCCTCCACCTGGTACAGGACCCACAGCCGCTGCTGGGCGGAGGACAGCGGCAGCCGCTCGGGACGCGGCCGCACGCCGAGCGGCGGCCGGGCCGCGGCGTCGGCCGGGGAACCCTCCGCCAGCCGCCGCGCGAGCCGGGCCACCGTCGGCGCGTCGAACACCGTGCGCAGCGACACCTCCGACCCGAACGCGGCCCGGACCCCGGCGACCAGCCGCATGGCCAGCAGCGAGTGGCCGCCCAGGGCGAAGAAGTCGTCGTCGACGCCGACCCGGTCCACGCCCAGCACCTCGGCGAACAGACCGCGGAGGATCTCCTCGCGCGGGCCCCCCGCCCGCCCGCCGGCTCCGCTGCCCGCCGCGAAGTCGGGCGCGGGAAGCGCCCGGCGGTCCAGCTTGCCGTTGGACGTCAGCGGCAGCGCGTCGAGGACGACGACGGCCGCGGGCACCATGTGGTCCGGCAGGGCGGCGGCGCTGTGGGCCCGCAGGACCGCCGGATCGGCGGCGCGCCCGGAGGCGGGGACGACATACGCCACGAGCCGCTGGTCGTGGGGGACGACGACCGCGTGGGCGACGGACTCGTGGCGGGCGAGCACCGCCTCGATCTCGCCGGGCTCGACGCGCACGCCACGGATCTTGACCTGGTGGTCGGTGCGGCCGAGGAAGTCGAGCGTGCCGTCCGGCCGCCAGCGGGCCAGGTCGCCCGTCCGGTACATCCGCGCGCCCGGCCCGCCGTACGGGTCCGCGACGAACCGCTCGGCCGTGAGCCCGGGGCGGTCGAGGTAGCCACGGGCGAGCTGGACGCCCGCCAGGTAGAGCTCTCCCGCCACACCGGGCGGCACCGGCCGCAGCGCCGCGTCGAGGACGTAGGTCCGGGTGTTCCACACGGGACGCCCGATCACCACCCGGTCGGCGCCCGGTGCCACCTGTCCGGCCGTGACGTCGACCGAGGCCTCCGTCGGCCCGTACAGGTTGTGCAGCTCCGCCGACAGCACCTCGTGGAAGCGCGTCGCCACCGACGACGGCAGGGCCTCACCGCTGCACATCACCCGGCGCAGACCCGTGCACCGCGCGGCGGCCGGCTCCTCCAGGAACACCTGGAGCATCGACGGCACGAAGTGCGTGGTCGTGACGGCCTGTTCACGGATCACCCGGGCCAGATACGCCGGGTCCCGGTGGCCCTCCGGCCGGGCGACCACCAGCGCGGCGCCGGTGATCAGCGGCCAGAAGAACTCCCACACCGAGACGTCGAAGCCGGACGGGGTCTTCTGCAGCACCCGGTCGTCGGGTCCGAGCCCGTACGCGTCCTGCATCCACAGCAGCCGGTTGACGATGCCCTCCTGCGGCACGACGACCCCCTTGGGGCGGCCGGTCGACCCGGAGGTGTAGATCACGTAGGCCGGGCTCGCCGGGTCGTACGCGGTGGGAAGCTCCCCCTCCGGTCCTTCCGGCAGCGCGTCCTCGACGACGCACACCGGCCGGGCCTCCTCCAGCATGAGCGCCAGCCGCTCCCGTGGCTGACCGGCCTCCAGGGGCAGATAGGCGCCCCCGGCCCGGTGCACCGCCAGCAGGGCGACCACCAGATCCACCGAACGCGGCAGCGCCACCGCCACCGTGCGCTCCGGACCCACGCCCATCCCGGCGAGGATCCGTGCGGTGCGCTCGACCCGCGCGTCCAACTCCGCGTACGTCAGGCGCTGGTCCTCATGGACCAGGGCGAGCGCGTCCGGGGTCCGCGCCACCTGCGCCCGGAACAGCTCCGGCAGGGTGGTCGCGGGCACGTCGCGTGCCGTGTCGTTCCACCGGACGAGCACCGATTCCCGCTCGGCCTCCTCCAGCACCTCCAGGTCCCGGACAGGCGTGTCGGGCGCGTCGGCGACCTGCTCCAGCAGCCGGGCCAGCCGCCCGGCCGTGCGCCGGGCCATCTCGTCGTCGAACAGGTCGAGCGCGTACTCCAGCAGCAGGGTGAGACGGTCCTGTCCCACCTCGTCCACGAAGGTGAAGTGCAGATCGAACTTGGCCATGCCGGTGTCCATGTCGAACCACTCGGTCGCCATGCCCAGCACGTCCGGGTCGCCGTCGGGCCGGTAGTGGTAGCCGAGCATGACCTGGAACAGCGGGTTGCGACCGGCGACCCGAGGCGGGTTCACGGCCTCCACCACATGATCGAAGGGCAGGTCCTGATGCTCGAACGCCTGGAGGGCGGACTCCCGGACCCGCCCCAGGAGCCGGGTGAACGTCAGGTCCGACGGGCCGCTCTGCGGGCCCGACAGATCGGTGCGCAGCACCAGCGTGTTCACGAAGAAGCCGACCAGGTCGTCGAGGGCGTCGTCCGTACGCCCCGCGATGGGTGCCCCGAGCGGAATGTCGTCACCGGCGCCCAGCCGGTGCAACAGCGCCGCCGTGGCCGCCTGGAACACCATGAACATACTGGTGTTCGTGGCGGCGGACAGCTCACGCAGGGCCCGGCCGGTGGCGGGGGGCAGCTCCAGACGCACCTTGCCGCCCCGCCCGGTGGGCGCGTCCGGCCGCGGCCGGTCCTGGGGCAGTGACAGCTCCTCGGGCAGGTCACGCAACGCCTCGGTCCAGTGGGCGAGTTGCGCCGCACCGACCTGCCCGAGCAGCGCGTCCTGCCACAGGGTGTAGTCGGCGTACTGCACCGGAAGCGGCGCCCATCGCGGAGCACGGCCCTCGACGCGGGCCCGGTAGGCGGTGGTGAGATCGGCGAGGAACGGACGGTCCGACCACTCGTCGGTGGTGATGTGGTGCAGGACCAGCGCCACCACGTGGTCGGCGGGGCCGAGGCGCAACACCTCGGCGCGGACGGGGAGTTCGACGCTCAGGTCGAACGGCCGACGCTGCGCCGCCTCGATCCGGTCGGCCAGGTCGCCCTCGGTGACCTCGATCACCCGGAACCCGGGCTCGGCCGCGCCCGGCGCCACGATCCACTGGTAGGGCTCGCCGTCCTCCTCCAGGAAACGCGTGCGCAGCGCCTCGTGGCGGGCCGTCACGTCGAGCAGCGCGGCCCGCAGCGCGTCGAGGTCCAGCTCGCCGCGCAACCGGAAGACCAGGGGGAAGTTGTAGGCCACTCCGCCGCCGGTGAGCCGCTCCACCAGCCACAGCCGCCGCTGCGCCGCCGACAGCGGGACGCGCGCGGGGCGCTCCGGGATGGTCCGCAGAGCGGGCCGCGCGGGACGTCCGGCACCCGCCCGCAGCGCCAGAGCCTCCGGAGTGGGCTCCTCGAAGAGGTCGCGGATGGCCAGCTCGGCGCCCAGCTCGGTGCGGGCGCGGCTGATCAGCCGGGTCGCGAGCAGTGAGTGGCCGCCCAGGTCGAAGAAGTTGTCCTCGGCGCCGGTGCGGGGCAGCCCCAGCACCTCGGCGAAGAGCCGGCACAGCACCTCCTCGACGGGGGTGCGCGGGCCGCGCCCGGCCGACAGGGCGACCGCGGGCTCGGCGTCGGGCAGGGCGCGCACGTCCAGCTTGCCGTTGTCGTTCATCGGCAGCCCGGGCAGCACCACGAAGGCGGCGGGCACCATGTAGCCGGGCAGCCGCTGTCCGAGGTCGTCGCGGAGGCGCCGGACGAGCGCGGTGTGGCCGCGCCCGGCCGCCGGGGTGTTGGCGAACGGAGCGGTGGCGTCGCGGTCGGCGCGCGGCCGGTACAGACCGGTCGTGCGGGAGGTGTCGGTGCCGGGCACGAACACGGCCTCGTAGGAGCCGGGTTCGGCGGACCAGGTGGTGAGGAGCCGGTAGCCGTGTGCCTCGGCGGCCTCCCGTAGGTCCTCCGGTTCGACCCCCGTCGCGGGGACGGGAGCGGGACGGCCGGTGTCCAGGGCGCGCAGCCCGGCGAGGTCGCCGGCCGTGCGGGCGTCCGGGACGCCCCGCACGCGGAGCGGTCCGGTGCCGTCGAGCCGGGTGAGGAGCGCGTCGCGTCCCGACCAGTCGACGGCCGGGACGTCGTCCAGCGCGAGGCCGGGGTCCCCCTCGTAGAGCACCACGTCGTACCGGTAGCGGGTCAGCTCGTTGTGGTGGCGGCCCGCCTTGGTGCGCAGGTCGACGCCGACACCGAGGGTGGTGAACCAGTCCGGGTCGACGAGGAGTTCCTTCTCCAGCGCCAGGCCCCGCTCCACGGCCCGGCGCAGGGCGTCGGGCTCGGTGTCCGCGTCGGCGCGGGCGGCCTGGATGCCGGACTGGAACACCCGGGCCTGGCGCAGGTCGCGGACGTCACCGACGAACAGGGCACCGCCGGGCGCGAGCAGGCCCAGCGCGCCCCGGATCACCTGGTGGAGGTGGTCCAGGCTCGGGAAGTACTGGACGACGGAGTTGATGACGACCGTGTCGAAGTAGCCGGTGGGCAGACCGTCGGTCACCTCGGCCGCCTGGCAGCGCAGTTCGACCTTGCCCGCCAGCACCGGGTCGTTGCCGACGCCCTCGGTGAGCTTGCGGATCACGGGCGCGGCGAAGTCGGTCGCCCAGTACGCCTCCGCGTCCGGAGCGAGCTTCGACAGCAGCAGGCCCGAGCCGACGCCGATCTCCAGGATCCGGCGGGGCCGCAGCTCGCGGATGCGCTCCACGGTCGCCTCGCGCCACTCCCGCATGTGCTCCACGGGGATCGGCGTGCCGTCGTAGGAGCTGTCCCAGCCCGCGAAGTCCTCGGTGAACAGGGCGGTGCCGATCTCGGTGTACTCGGCGGAGTAGATCTCCTGCCACTCACCGATCTGCTCCCGCTCGGCCGAGTCCCTCGCGTCCTGGTCGAGTTCGGCGGGCACCACGTAGCCCACGAGGCGCTTCGTGCCGGGCGCCGAGGTGTCGTCGCGGGCGATCACGGCGGCCTGGGACACCTCGGGGTGCTGGGCGAGTGCCGTCTCGATCTCGCCCAGCTCGACCCGGTAGCCCCGGATCTTGACCTGGTCGTCGGTACGGCCGAGGAAGTCCAGGTTGCCGTCGGCACGCCGTCGCACCAGGTCGCCGGTGCGGTACATGCGCTCGCCCGGCTGCCCGAACGGGTCCGCCACGAACCGCTCGGCGGTCAGGCCCGGCCGGTCGAGGTAGCCGCGCGCCAGCCCGACGCCGGCGATGTACAGCTCGCCCGCCACACCGTCCGGCACCGGACGCATCCACGGGTCGAGGATGCGGGCCCGGGTGGCACGGATCGGCCTGCCCACGGTCGGCGTCGCGCTGTCCTCCGTACCCCCGCCGAGCGTGTTGATCGTGTACTCGGTCGGGCCGTACAGGTTGTAGCCGTACGTGCCCTCGGTGTCCCGCAGCGTGTTCCACACCGTCTCGGTGACCGCCTCGCCGCCGAGCAGCACCAGCGGTGGCCGGTGCCCCTCCAACAGGCCCTCCTCGATGAGGAGATGGGCGTACGTCGGGGTCACGTTGACGACGTCGACACGGTGCTCCTCGCAGTACGCGACCAGCGCGGTCGCGTCCCGCCTGAGCTCCTCGTCGCAGATGTGCACCTCATGCCCCTCGACGAGCCACAGCAGCTCCTCCCAGGACATGTCGAACGCGAACGACACGGTGTGCGCGATCCGCAGCCGCCGCCCGCCCGCCGACGCGATCGCCGGGGCGAAGATCTCCTTCTGGTGGTTGAGCTGCATGTTCGTCAGACCGAGGTACGGGGTGACGACACCCTTGGGGCGGCCCGTGGAGCCCGAGGTGTAGATGACGTACGCCGGGTGGTCCAGGCTGAAGGACACCGATACCGGCCCGGCCGGGAAGGCCGCCAGTTCGGCCGTCACCGACGGGTCGTCGAGCAGAACGCGCGGGGTGTCGCCCGTCAGCGTCCGCGACACGGCCTCCGTGGACAGCAGGAGCAGCGGGCGCGCGTCCGCCAGCATCAGCGAGAGCCGGTCGGCGGGGTGGTCCAGCTCCAGCGGCAGATACGCCGACCCCGTGCGCAGCACCGCGAACAGCGCCACCACCATGTCGATCGAGCGCGGCAGGCCGAGCGCGATCACCTTCTCGGGTCCGGCACCCCGCGCGATCAGCAGCCGGGCCATCCGGTCGCAGCGCGCGTCGAGTTCGGCGTACGTCAGGGTCTGCGCGCCGAAGACCAGGGCGGTCGCGTCCGGGGTGCGGGCGGCCTGCGCGGCCAGCATGTCCGCGACCGTCTCGTGCGGCACCGGCTGCCGCTGGGCGGCCTCCTCGCGGGCGAGCGCGTCGGCCTCGGCCGGCAGCAGGGCGTCCAGCGAGCCGACCGGGGCGCTCGGGTCGGCCACCAGCCGGTCGACCAGCAGCACGAAACGGTCCAACAGGCGCCGCGCGTAGGTGGCGTCCAGCAGGTCGGGCCGGTACGCCAGGGTCGCCCGCACCCGCTCGCCGGGCGTCACCACCAGGTTCGCCGGATAGTGCGTGGCGTCCACGTTGGCCACGGCCGTCGCGCCGTGCCGTTCGCGCAACTCGGCGAGCCGCTCCTCCGTGTCGGCGTTGCGCAACACGAACAGCGTGTCGAACAGCCGCCGGTGACCCGTCTCGGCCTGGAGGACACCGAGCCCCAGGTACTCGTACGGCATGACCTCCAGCCGCTCGCCCTGGACGCGGCGCAGCAGGTCGAGGACCGGCTCGCGCGGGTCGAAGGCGATGCGCGCCGGCACGGTGTTGAGGAACATGCCGATGACGTTCTCGACGTCCGGGACCTCGCTGGGCCGCCCGGCGACCGTCGTACCGAAGGCGATGTCGCCGCGGCCGGTCGCGCCGGCCAGGACCAGGCCCCAGGCGGCGTTGAGCACGGTGTTGAGCGTCAGACCGTGGGTGCGGGCGGTGTCGCGCAGCCGCTCCGCGACCGCCGTGTCCAGCACGGCCTCCAGCTGCGCCGGGATCACCGGTTCCCGCCCCCGGTCGGAGGCGGTCGGCACCAGCAGCGTCGGTTCCTCGAAACCGGACAGGGCCGCCCGCCACGCACGGGTCGCCTCGGTGTCGTCCTGCCGTTCCAGCCAGGTCAGGTAGTCGCGGTACGAGCCGGGGCGGTCCAGGCCCGCCGGGTCGCCCCCGCTCTCGTACAGGGCGAACAGCTGGTCCAGGAACAGCCAGGCCGACCAGCCGTCCCACAGGATCAGATGACGGCCGACGATCAGCCGGTCGCCGCGCTCCGCGCCGAGCCGCACGAGCAGCATCCGGAAGAGCAGCGGGCGGGTGAGGTCGAACCGCTGCGCCCTCGACTCCTCCAGCAACTCCCGCATCCGGAGGTCCTGTTCGGCAGCCGGCAGCCCCGCCAGATCCACTTCCCGCAGGGGGATGTCGGCGTCGCGCACGATGAACTGCACCGGCTGGCGCAGCCCTTCACTGGTGAATCCGGCACGCAGGCTGGGGTTGCGGCCCAGCAGCGTACGCACGGCCTCCGACAGCCGCTCGGCGTCGACGCGTTCGGCGAAGTCGAAGGACTCGTGGACCGTGTAGACGTCCAGGGAGCTGTCGTCGAAGGTCGAGTGGAAGAACAGACCCTCCTGGAGCGGGGCGAGGGGCCACACGTCCTCGATCCGGCCCGGTGCGAGCCGTTCGACCCGCTCCCGCTCCTCCTCGGTCAGAGCGAACGCGGAGGCGACAGGGCTGCCCGCGGTGGCCGGCTCGTCGAGGGCCGCCGCCGCCGCGAGCGCCGCCGGGGTGCGGTGTTCGAACACCTCGCGCGGGCCGATCACCAGACCCGCGCGGCGGGCGCGGCTGGAGACGGCGATCGAGCTGATGCTGTCACCGCCGAGCAGGAAGAAGTCGTCGTCGACGCCGACCTCGTCGAGCTTCAGCACCGCCGCGAAGATCTCGACGAGCACCTGTTCCCGGGGGCTGCCCGGGGCCCGGGTGACGGTGCCGCGCACGGCCTGCGGGGCGGGCAGCGCGGCTCGGTCCAGCTTGCCGCTCGGGGTGAGCGGCAGGGCGTCGAGGACGACCCAGGCGCTCGGGACCATGGGCGAGGGGAGGGACCCGGTCAGGGCCTCGCGGAGGTCGCCCACGGGCGCGCCGCCGACGGGCACGACGTACGCGACCAGCGCGTCGTCCCGTACCGTCACGGCGGCCTGCGCCACCTCCGGCAGCCGCGCCAGCGCGGCCTCGATCTCGCCGAGCTCGATCCGGTTGCCGCGCAGCTTGACCTGCCGGTCCGTGCGGCCCAGGTACTCGATCACCCCGTCCGCGCGCCGCCGGACCAGGTCACCGGTGCGGTACATCCGGCTGCCGGGAGGCCCGTACGGGTCGGCGGTGAACCGCTCGGCGGTCAGGGCAGGTCGGGCGTGGTAGCCGCGGGCGAGCTGGACGCCGGTCAGGTACAGCTCGCCGGGCACACCGTCCGGGACGGGCCGCAGACAGGTGTCGAGCACGCGCAGGCCCGTGTTCCACACGGGGCGCCCGATGGGCACGGACGCGCCGGCCTGCTCCTCGTCGGGGGCGTACGGGTGGTACGTGACGTCGACGGCCGCCTCGGTCGGGCCGTACAGGTTGTGCAGCGGCACGCCCGTCAGGGCGTGCCAGCGGCTCGCGGCGCCGACCGGGAGCGCCTCGCCGCTGCTCAGCACGCGGCGCAGCGAAGCCGACCAGGTGGGGTCGCCGGTGACCTCGTCGTGCTGGAGGAAGGCCTCCAGCATCGACGGCACGAAGTGCATGGTCGTGACGGACTGGGCACGCACGAGTTCCGCCAGGTAGGCGGGGTCGCGGTGGCCGTCCGGCCGGGCGAGCACCACGGTCGCGCCTTCGAGCAGCGGCCAGAAGAACTCCCAGACGGACACGTCGAAGCTGGACGGCGTCTTCTGCAGCACCCGGTCGTCGGGACCGAGTCCGTACTCGCCCTGCGTCCACGCCAGTCGGTTCACGATGGCCCGGTGCGTGACGACGACACCCTTGGGCAGACCGGTCGAGCCGGAGGTGTAGATCAGGTAGGCGGTGTCGTCGGGGCGCGCGGGGCCGGGCGCGGGGCCGGTGGCACCGGTCGACGCGGCGTCGACGGCGTCCAGCAGCAGTACGGAGGGAACGTTCCCCCCGGCGGACCCGTTCAGTGCGGGCAGTCGGTCGGCCGTCGCGGCGAGCGTGACCACCGTGGTGGCGCCGGAGTCGGTCAGCATGTGGGCCACCCGGTCGGCCGGGTAGTCGAGGTCCACCGGCAGATAGGCGGCGCCCGACTTCAGGACGCCGAGCAGCGCCACCATCAGCTCCGCCGAGCGCGGCACGGCGACCGCCACGAACGTCCCCGGGCCCGCGCCCAGGCCGCGCAGCCGTACGGCCAACTCCTCCGCTCGGGCGTCCAGTTCGGCATAGCTCAGCCGTTCGTCCTCGAAGACGACGGCCGTCGCGTCCGGCGTCCGGGCGACCTGCGCGGCGAACCCTTGTGCCAGGGTGGACTCCGGTACGACGCGCTCCTCGCCGGTGGGGCGGGCGCGCAGGGCCTCGTCGGGGGAGAGCAGGTCGACGGAGGCGGCCGCACCCTCCGGTGCCTGGGCGATGGCCTCCAGGACGCGGACCAGCCGGTCGCCGAGGGCGCGGACGGTGTCGCCGTCGAGGCGCTCCGCGTGGTGCTTGAGCCGCAGGTCGAGCCGCCGGCCGGGCTTGACGACGAGGGCGAGCGGATAGTGCACGGCGTCGTGGAAGGCGTCGCCGGTGACGCGTACGGTCCCCGAGGCGTCCCGCAGGTCCGCCTCGGCGGGGTAGTTCTCGAACACCACGAGGGTGTCGAAGAGTTCGCCGGAGCCCGCGTGCCCGGTGAGCCGCTGGATCTCCGCGAGGCCCAGGTGCTGGTGGTCCAGCAGTCGGGCCTGTTCCTCCTGGAGGCGGACGAGCAGCTCCCCGAGCGACTCCCGGGGTGCCCAACGGAAGCGTGTCGGGAGGGTGTTGATGAACAGGCCCACCATGGAGGCGATGCCGTCGACCTCGCCGTCGCGCCCGGAGACCGTGGTACCGAACACCACGTCGTCCCGGCCGGTGAGCCGGCCCAGCAGCAGGCCCCAGGCGCCCTGCACCACGGTGCCGAGGGTGACACCGTGGTCACGGGCCCGCTCGGCGAGCCGCGCGGTGGTCCGCTCGGACAGCTCCACCCGGACGTGCTCCGGGCGTACGGGAGCCCCGTCGGCCGGGGCGCCGACCAGCTGCGTCGGCTCGTCCAGGCCGGCGAGCGCGTCGCGCCAGACCTCGCGTGCCGTGTCACGGTCCTGCTCGGCGAGGCGGCGCAGGAAGCCGCGGTAGGGGGCGACCTCGGGCAGCGCGGGGTCGTCGGTGCCGTAGTACGCCATCAGTTCGCGGTGCAGCACCGGCAACGACCAGCCGTCCGCGACGATGTGATGGAACGTCAGGACCAGTCGGCTGCGCTCCTCGCCGAGCCGCACCAGGGCGCAGCGCAGCAGCGGCGGAGCGGCCAGGTCGAAACCCCGGGCCCGCTCGTCCGCGGCGACGGCGTCACCCAGTGTCTCGCGGACCTCGCCGTCCTGCGACGACAGGTCGACCTCCCGCCAGGGCAGCTCGGCGTCCCGCGTGATGATCTGCACGGGGGTGCCGTCCGGGCGCTGACGGAACGCGGCCCGCAGCGGCGCGTGCCGGTCCAGCAGGCACTGCGCGGCGCGGCGCAGCGCTGCGGCGTCGACCGGTCCGGCGAGGTCCAGGACCTGCTGGACGACATAGGTGTCCCCGTCGGCGCCGCCGGTGAGGGAGTGGAAGAAGAAGCCCTGCTGGAGCGGGGTGAGCGGAAGCAGTTCGGCGACGGGCAGCGGGCGCGTGCCCTGGATCTCGGCGAGTTCGGCCGCGTCGATGTCGATCAGCGGCTCGTCGGCGGTGTGTTCGGCGACCCGCTCGACGGCGGCCTGCGCCAGTGCCTCGACCGTGCGGTGGCGGAAGACATCACGAGTGGTGAGCCTGAGACCCGACTCCCGGGCTCGGATGAGGAGTTGGATGGCGCTGATGCTGTCGCCGCCGAGCGCGAGGAAGTCGTCCTCGGCCGTCACCGCGTCCAGGCCGAGCACCTCGGCGTACAGCGAACACAGCAGCTTCTCGCGGGGGGTGCGCGGTGCCCTTCCGGAGCTCATCGTGGCGTAGTCCGGGGCGGGCAGCGCTCGCCCGTCGATCTTTCCGCTGGGGGTGACCGGCAGGGCGTGCAGCGGGACGAACGCCGAGGGGACCATGTACTCGGGCAGCCACTCGGCGGCGTGCCCGCGCAGGGTCCGCATCAGCGCGCTCACGTCGCGGAAGGGCGCGGGCCGGTTGGCGCGCGGATGGACGTGGGCCGTCCGGTACAGGGGGCCGAAGGGCCCGTCGAGGACGAGCACGGCGTCGAACGCGCCGTCGTCCGCGTTGCCGTTCCAGGTGAGCGCCGCCCGATAGCCGTGCTCCGCCGCCAGCGCGTGCAGATCCTCGGGGTCGGCCCCGTCGGCCGCCTGCCGACTGCTGTCCTCCAGCCGCCGCAGATCCGCCAGGTCGTCCGCGAGGCGCGCGTTGGGCACACCGGTGATCCGGAGCCCCTCCGGGCGCCCGGCCAGCAGCCCGGCCACTCCGCCGAGACCGCCGACCGCCGACCAGTCGGCCTCCGGCAGCTCCCGGGCGGCCACCGGAGCCCCCGGACGCAGCACGACGTCGTACCGGTACCGGCTCAGCTCGTTGTGGTGCGCGGCCCGCTTGAGCCGGATGTCCGCGTCGAAGCCGTCGAGGGCGGCGAAGAAGTCCGGGTCGAGCAGGAGTTCGCCCTCCCAGCGCACCGACCGCTCGACGGCCGCCCGCAGCGCGCTCTTGTCGCCCTCGTCACCGCCGGTGGCCCGCCGGGTCTCCACGGCCGCGCGCAGGGTCCGCAGCAGGCGCAGATTGCGGACGTCACCGACGAAGATCCGGCCACCGGGGGCGAGCAGCCCCGCCACCTGACGGAGTACGTCGGCGAGGTACTCACCGCCGGGGAAGTACTGGGCGACGGAGTTGATGACGACGGTGTCGAAGTACCCCTCGGGCAGGCCCTCGACGTCATGGGCGGGCATGGCCCGCAACTCGACCTTCGCGGACAGCTCCGGATCGGTGTCGACCTGCGCGCGCAGCGCCGCGACGGCCTGCGCCGAGAGATCGGTGCCCCAGTAGGCCTCGCAGTCGGGCGCGATCCCGGACAGGATCAGGCCGCTGCCGACGCCGATCTCCAGCACCCTGCGGACCGGGCCGAGTTCACGGATCCGGTCGACGGTCGCCGTCCGCCATTCGCGCATCTCCTCGACGGGGATCGGCGTGCCGTCGTACATGCTGTTCCAGCCCGCGAAGTTCTCGCGGAGGCCGGAGCCGTCGGTGTCCGCTCCGCCCGAGTCCTCGGAACCGGCCGCCCCGTAGAGGAGTTCGTGCAGCTCCTTCCACTCCTCGACCCGCGCGTCCGCGTCCGCGTCACGCGGTGCGTCGAGGGCCGGGACGACATAGGCGGCGAGGCGGCGGTCACCCGGCCGGTCCTCGCGCACGGCGACCGTGACCTGATCGACGGCCGGATGGCCGCGTAGCACCGACTCGATCTCGCCCGGTTCGATACGGAACCCGCGGATCTTGACCTGCGCGTCGGCGCGCCCCAGGAACTCCAGCCGGCCGTCGGCCCGCCAGCGCACCAGGTCACCGGTGCGGTAGAGCCGCTCGCCGGGCTCCCCGAACGGGTCGGCGACGAACCGCTCGGCGGTCAGGTCCGGCCGTCCGAGATAGCCCCGCGCCAGACCCGCGCCCCCCAGGTACAGCTCGCCGGTGACGCCGGCGGGCACCGGCCGCAGGAACGCGTCCAGGACGTACGCCCGGGTCCCCGGGTCGGGCACACCGATCGGGACGATCGCCCCGGCCGGGATGTCCGGATCGCACAGCCCGAGCGTGGAGTTGGTGGTGGCCTCGGTCGGGCCGTAGGCGTTGAACATCATCCGCCCGCGCGCGTACCGCCCCACCAGCTCCGGCGAGACCCGCTCGGTGCCCGCCAACAGCGTCGCGGCGGGCGGGAGATGGACGTCGTCGGGCAGGGCGGCGAGCAGCGCGGGCGGCAGGATCATGAAGGTGATGCCGTGCGCGTTCGCGTAGTCGGCGAGCGGTGCTCCGGGCACCCGGCGCTCCGCCGGCACGACGACGAGCCGGCCGCCGGACAGCAGCCCGAGGCACAGGTCCCAGAAGGCGACGTCGAAGCTCGGCGAGGCGAACTGCAGCACCCGGCTGTGCGGACCGATGCCGAACCGCTCGCTCTGGGTGGCCACCAGCTTCGCCACACCGCCGTGGGCGAGGACGACGCCCTTGGGGCGGCCGGTCGAACCCGAGGTGTAGATCACATAGGCGGCGTTGAGAACGGTGAGGGGCGCCCCGCGGTCCGCCTCGGTGGGGTCGTGGACCGGCCGCTGCGCCAACTCGGCGGCCGTGGCGGGCGCGTCCAGCTCCAGGAGGGTCATCCCCCGCGCCGGTTCGGGGAGGTCGCGCGCTGTCTCGCCGGTGGTCACCATGCAGACGGGCCGTGCGTCGCCCAGCATGTACGCGATGCGGTCCGCCGGGTAGTCGTGGTCGATCGGCAGATAGGCGGCGCCCGACTTCAGGACGGCCACCTCGGCCACGATCAGCTCGGTGGACCGCGGCAGCGCCAGGGCGACGATCCGCTCGGGCCCGGCACCCCGCGCGATCAGCGCGTGCGCCAGGCGGTTGGCGCGTTCGTCCAACTCGGCGTAGGTGAGTTCCTCGTCCTCGAAGACCAGCGCCACGGCCTCGGGGCGCTGTCGCACCTGCTCGGCGAACATCGCCGGCCAGGTGTCCGCCGGCACCGCGTGCGCGGTGTCGTTCCAGTCGCGGACGACCTGCCCGTACTCCTCCGGGGACATCAGATCCAACCGGGTCACGGCCGTCCCGGGCCGGGCCACGGCGTCGGCGAGCAGTGTGCGGTAGTGGCCGAGCAGCCGCTCGATCGTCGTGCCGTCGAAGAGGGCGGGGGAGTACGACACCCGTGCCGAGTCCCCGTCCGTCTCCAGCAACACGTCGACCGGGGCGGGGAGTTCACCGGCCGGCCGGGAGGCCGTGGCGAACGCCGTGTTGAAGAACAGTCCGCCGCCCCGCGTCGGCCGGGGCCGCAGCTCCTCGACCAGGAGGCCGACCGGCACCCGGTGGGTCTGCGCCTCCTCCCACGCCTGCGTCACCCGCCGCACCAACTCGGCGAACGTCGGCTCGTGTTCGACGGACACCCGCAGCGGGAGCCCGTCATGGCCGACGGTTAGGTCCGTCGCCCCGGTGTAGCGGTGCAACAGCGCGAAGAACGCCGCGAGTCGGACGGCCTCGGGGGCGTCCGGCACGTCCGACAGCACCCGCGAGTCCCGCTCGGGAAGCGGCTGTGGCGGATGCGGCCGGTCGGCGGGCAGCGCGATCTCGAGCGGGAGCGGTGTCAACAACCGCCGCCAATGGGACAGAACTTCCTCGGAACCGCACACAGCCGCGAGCCTCCCCAGCGGGTCGGGGTCCCGGACCTGGGGCCGGGGTCGCCGACATACTAAGGTAAGGGTTACCTAATTCACAGGGCGCTCATGGAAGAGGTACCCGCCGGGACGGGACGGCATTCGACGGAAGACCTACAGTTCACCCCGTGCTCGCCCTACAGTTAAGGCAAGCCTCATCAAAGAAAGTTGAAGACGTGGGGACCTCGACGGTCCGGGCGGCGAAAGGCCCCCGCGCGGTACTGCTGCTGACGCTCTCGGGCGTCCTCCTGCTCACGCTGAGCGCCCTGTCGATGGCGTTCGGCGCCCTGGGCGTCCCCCTGGACCAGGTGTGGCACACCCTGCTCGGCGACGCCCCCAGCACCCGCATCGACAATGTCATCTGGTCCGTGCGCCTGCCACGCACCGCCCTCGGCCTCGCCACCGGCGCCGCCCTCGGCCTGTCGGGCGCGCTGATGCAGGCGCTGACCCGCAATCCGCTGGCCGACCCCGGCATCCTCGGGGTGAGCGCGGGCGCCGCCTTCGCCGTGGTCCTGTCGGTCGGGGTACTGGGCATCGGATCGGTGTACGGGTACATCTGGTTCGCCTTCGGCGGCGCGTTCGCCGCCAGCGTCCTGGTGTACCTGCTCGGCGGACTGGGCCGATCCGGCTCCACACCGGTCAAACTGGCGCTGGCCGGTGTGGCGGTGACCTCCCTGCTGTTCTCGCTGACCAGCGCCATCGCGCTGACCGACCCCGACGCGCTCAACCGCTACCGCTTCTGGAGCGCCGGCTCCCTCGCCAACCAGGACGAGGCCGTTCTGATCCGCGTCCTGCCGTTCCTCGCCGTCGGCGCGGTCCTCGCCCTCGCCTGCGCCCCCGCCCTCAACAGCCTCGCGCTCGGCGACGACGTCGCGAAGTCGCTCGGGCTCAAGCTCGGCCTGGTCCGCGTCCAGGGCGTCGTCGCCGTCACCCTGCTCACCGGGGGAGCGGTCGCCGTCATCGGGCCCGTGGTCTTCGTGGGCCTGGTCGTCCCCCACATCGCCCGGGTCCTCGCCCAACTGGCCGGGATCGGCCCGGACCACCGCTGGCTGCTCCCGCTGTCGGCCGTCCTCGCCCCCTGCCTCCTGCTGACCGCCGACATCGCCGGCCGCCTGCTCGCCCGCCCGGCCGAGATCCAGGCCGGCGTCCTCGTCGCCTTCGTCGGCGGCCCCTTCTTCATCGCGCTGGTCCGCCGTCGACGCCTCGCGGAGCTGTGAACCATGACCTCACGAGCGGGCGTACGCGGGCCCGTGAGAACCGAATCCGTGGAGCTGTGAGCCGATGACCACCGAACTCGCGCCCGTGCCACCCCCGAAGGGCGCCCGGAACCCCACGCCCGAGCGGCGCACGGCCGGCCGCGTCGCCTTCCGGCTGCCCGCCCCGCCCGTCTCCGGCGTCGTTCGGCCCCGGCTGCTGGCGGTCTGTCTGCTGCTCGCGGCCGCCGCGTTCCTGGCGTTCACGGTGGAGACCTCCGTCGGGGACATCGCCCTCCCGCTCGGCGACGTGATGAAAGCCCTGGTGGGCACGGGCGACCCCGGCACCGAACTGATCGTCCACGAACTGCGGCTGCCGCGGGCCCTGGCCGGACTGCTCGTCGGCATCGCCTTCGGCGTCTCGGGAGCCCTCCTCCAGACGGTGACGCTGAACCCGCTGGCCAGCCCCGACATGATCGGCATCACCCAGGGCGCCGGCACCGCGGTCGTCGCCGGGATCGTCCTCGGCTGGGACCAGGGCATGGGCACCCAGGCCCTGGGCCTGCTCGGCGCGACGGTCACCGGCCTGCTGGTCTACGCGCTGGCCTGGAAACGCGGCACCACCGGCTACCGCATCGTCCTCGTCGGCATCGGCGTGGCCTGGATCTGCACCAGCCTCACCGACTACCTCATGGCCCGCGGCCAGCGCTTCCAGGCCCAGGCCGCCCTCGGCTGGCTCGTCGGCAACCTCAACGGCCGTACCTGGGAACAGATCGGCCCGCTCGCCCTCACCATGGCCGTGCTCGTGCCGCCGGCCGTCCTGCTCGGCCGGCAGATCCGTGTCATGCAACTCGGGGACGACGTCGCGAAGGGCCTCGGCACCCGGGTGCAGACCGTCCGGGTGGCCGTCCTGCTCATCGCCGTCGGCCTCGTGGCCTTCGGCACGGCCACCGCCGGACCCATCGCCTTCGTGGCGCTCGCCGCGCCCCAGGTCGCCCAGCGCCTGGCCGGCACCCCGTTCCCACCGCCCGTCGCCGCCGGGCTCACCGGCGCCGTGATGGTCCTCGTGTCGGACCTCGCCGCCCGCAAGCTCGTCCCGGACACGGAGCTTCCGGTCGGGGTCGTCACCGGGGTGCTCGGCGCCCCCGTACTGCTGTGGCTGCTCATCCGCGCCAACCGCGCCGGTTCAGGAGGCTGAAGACGTGTCATCGAAGGACGAGCCGACGGCGAAGCGCGACACCCGCGCCGACGCCCGTGCCGATTCCCGCGCGGGCGGGCCCGTCGACGGCCCCGAGCTGCGGGCCGAGGGCCTGCGCCTGGCCTACGACGACCGGATCGTCGTCGAGGACCTCGACCTGGTGATCCCGACGGGCCGGATCACCGCCATCGTCGGCGCCAACGCCTGTGGCAAGTCGACGCTGTTGCGTGCCCTGGCCCGCCTGCTGACCCCCAAGGCGGGCACCGTCCACCTCGACGGCCGGTCGGTGCACTCCATCCCGACCCGTGTCCTCGCCCAGCGGCTCGGCATCCTCCCGCAGACGCCCGTAGCGCCCGAGGGCCTGACCGTCATCGACCTGGTGGGGCGCGGACGTTCCCCGCACCAGACGTGGTGGCGGCAGTGGTCCCGCAGCGACGAGGACGCCGTGCACGAGGCCCTCAGGGCCACCGCCATGAGCGACCTCGCCCACCGTCCCGTCGACGAACTCTCCGGCGGCCAGAGGCAACGCGCCTGGATCGCCATGGCCGTCGCCCAGGGCACCCCGGTGATGCTGCTGGACGAGCCGACGACCTATCTGGACCTCGCCCACCAGATCGACGTCCTCGACCTGGTCACGGACCTCAACCGGCACCAGGGCCGTACGGTCGTCATGGTCCTGCACGACCTCAACCAGGCCTGCCGGTACGCCGACCACATCATCGCCATGAAGGGCGGGCGCATCGCGGGCGAGGGAGCCCCGGCCGACGTCATCACCGCCAGGACGGTCGAGGACGTCTTCGGACTGCGCTGCGTGGTCGGGGAGGACCCCGTCAGCCGCACCCCCATGGTGATCCCGATGGGCCGTCACCACGAGGGCGCGGACGCGGACGCCGTGCCCGTGGCGGGCACCGCCGGCTGACACACGGCCGGCGGTGCCCCGGTCCCACGGGGCCGTGCGGTTTCACGGCCGGGCCGTCAGATAACCGCCCATCGTCCGGAAGTAGTCCGTCGCCGCGAGTTCCGTGCCGTCCTCCGTCCGCACGCGCTTGACCACCAGCCCCGGCAGCCGCCCGGAGCGCGCCTCGGCCCCGGCGACGATCACGACACCGTCCCCCTCCCGGATGAAGATCCGGCCCGGAGTGCCGCCGTAGCGGCCCTCGGACACGGCGGCCGAGACGATCCGGAGGCGCTGCCCCCGGTGGTGGGTGAAGGCGTTCGGGTACGGGTCGGACTGGGCCCGTACGAACCGCTCCAGGTCCTCGGCGGGCCAGGTCCAGTCGATCCGGCTGTCCTCCAGGGACCGCTTGTGGAAGAAGCTCGACCGGGAGCGGTCCTGGGGTGTCCATACGGCCTCGCCGGAGGCGATGAGGTCGAGCGAGTCGGTGACGAGCGGGCCGATCAGATCGACCGTGCGGTGGAACAGGTCCGTCGCCGTGTCCTGCGGTCCGACCGACACCGAACGCTGCAACAGCACATCGCCCATGTCGAGTTCGGCGTCCATCCGGTGGGCCGTGACACCGACCTCCGGCTCGCCGTTGATGAGCGCCCAGATGAGCGGGGAGAAGCCCGCGTAGGTGGGGAGCAACGAGTCATGGATGTTCAGCGTGCCGTGCGGTGGCAGATCGAAGATCTCCGGCGGCAGCCAGGTGCGCCAGTTGTTCGCCACGATGAGGTCCGGCTCGGCCTCCTTGAGCACGCGCAGCAGCTCGTCGTCGTCCGGCCGGTTGCGCAACAGCACCGGTACGTCGTGCTGTTCGGCCAGGTCAGCGACCGAGTCGTTCCAGATCTTCTCGTACGCGTGGTCGCTCTTCGGATGGGTGACCGCCAGCACCACCTCGTGGTCGGAATTCAGCAGTGCCTGCAGCGTCCGGTGTCCCCAGGTCTGGTACCCGAACATGACGACCCGCATATGAGCCCTCCTCAGCCGTTGCTAGGTAAGGCTTACCTTATCTAACATGGCTCTGCTTGGGGGAGGCTGTGTTCCGACTTGGGAAACTCTGTAACCCCTTCTATGAAAGGCAGATGACGCGGTGACGACGCTGCACACCGGGGCGGATTCCATCTACGACGTACTGGGTATCGGGTTCGGCCCATCCAATCTCGCACTCGCCATCGCATTGCACGAGCACTCCGTGGCCTCCGGCACGCAGGACGGGCTGCGGGTCGGGTTCCTGGAGAGCCAACCCCGGTTCGGATGGCACCGGGGCATGCTCATCGACGACGCCACCATGCAAGTGTCCTTTCTCAAGGACCTGGTGACGATGCGTGACCCCACCAGCGACTTCAGCTTCCTGTGCTACCTGCGCGACCGCGGCCGTCTCGTCGACTTCCTCAACCTGAAGACCCTCTTCCCGCTGCGCATCGAGTTCCACGACTACTTCGAGTGGGCGGCCGCCCGCGTCGCGCACCTCGTCGAGTACTCCGCCGAAGTCGTCTCCGTACGCCCCGTCACCCGGGACGGCGAGATCCGCTACTTCGACGTCACCAGCCGCGTACCCGGCGACCCGGACAGCCTGACCGTCCGCCGGACCCGCAGCATCTGCGTGGCCACCGGCCTGGAACCCCATCTCCCGCCCGGCGCCCTCCTGTCCGAACGGGTCTGGCACAACAGCGAGTTGCTGCCCCGCGTCGACCAGGTCGTACGCTCCGGGCGGCCGGTGCGCCGCGCGATCGTCCTCGGCGCCGGCCAGAGCGCCGCCGAGGCCGTGGACTACCTCCACCGCAGCTTCCCCGAGGCCGAGATCTGCTCGGTCTTCGCCAAGTACGGCTACACGCCCGCCGACGACAGTCCCTTCGCCAACAAGATCTTCGACCCCGAGGCCGTCGACCTGTACTACGGCGCGCCCCGCGAGGTGAAGCAGTCGCTGTTCGACTACCACCGCAGCACCAACTACTCCGTCGTGGACATGGACCTGATCGAGTCCCTGTCCCGGGCCATGTACCAGGAGAAGGTCCAGGGCCGGGAGCGGTTGCGGATGTTGAACGTCTCCCGGCTCCGCGAGGTCGAGGCCGGCGCCGAGGACGTCAAGGCGACCGTCGAGTTCCTGCCGACGGGCGAGCGCGAGATCCTCTCCGCCGACCTCCTCGTCTACGCCACCGGCTACCGGCCCCGCGGCGTCGGCGACAACCTGGGCGAGATCGGCAAACTCTGCCTGCGCGACGACGAGGACGCCCTCATGGTCGGCCGCGACCACCGGGTCACCACCAACTCCAACGTCACCGCCGACATCTATCTGCAGGGCGGCACCGAACACACCCACGGCCTCACCTCGACCCTCCTGTCCACCACAGCCGTACGCGCCGGGGAGATCTGCGCCTCCCTCCTCGCCCGCCGGGCGAACGCCCCGGCGGCGTCACAGGGGTGAGGAAGCGCCGCCGTTCGCCCTCGACGCCGGAGGCGGCCGCTCGCCGCAGCACATCGGTCACTCGCCTGGCGCGTCGCCGCCGCGCGCCCGCAGATCCGGACGATCGGCCTCCGGAGGGCGCCGGCATCGCGGCGTGATGACGGCTCGGCCACCTCGACGCATGGCTCGGGCCCGCGTTCTCGCGGGCCCGCTGCTGCGCGTGCTGGGCCTCGCCGTGGGGCTGTTCGCCGTCGCGCCGGCCCACGGGGCGATCCGGAGAGCGCCGGTGGACACGGGACGACCAGTACCGTGACGCCCGCGACCGGCACGTCCGACCTCCCGCTCCACCGGGGCGCCACACCGCCCACCGCCTTCCTCGCCCCGGCCGTCGGGCCCCTCATCGGGCCGCCCACCGATGGGCACGACGGGCACGACGGGCCCGCAGGGCACGCCGGCCACGGCGTCGGCAGCCCGGCCGAACACTGCGCCGAGGCCGGGCCGAGGCGGTGGTTGCCGGCGGCCGTCCGGCCCACGCTGGCCGCGCTGCTGCCGGCCGTCGGCACAATGATCGCGTACCCCTTCGAGACGGACACCATCGTTCGCCTCAGCGGAGACCCCGCGAGGCCGGGCTGCCCGCGCTGCCGTGGCTCGCGCCGGTCGCGCTCGGCCTCGGCTGCGCCGCGTCGGTGCACGGTCCGCACCGCACGGGCCGTCTGGCGGCACCCGCGCCGGAGCCCGGCCCGATCCGGCCGTGGTCGTACGCCCGGCCCCGCCTACCCGCGGTCGGCGCGCGCGTCGACCGCACCCCGCCGTCGCACACCCTTCGCCAGCACCCCGCCCAGGAACCCGGTCACCAGACCCCACAGCACGGCGAGCCCGAGCGCGGACCACAGATGGGGCCGCAAGTACAGTTCCCCGCCCAGATCGCCGCCGAGGTCGCCGATGCCGAGGACCGACAGTCCGTAGTGCGCGGAGATCCGTGCCACGAGGCAGATCATCAGAACGGTGAGGGCGAGCGCGGCCGCCATGTGCACGCCGTGCTGCCACAGCCGTACCCGGGCCGGGGAGCGGGCCGCCATGACGAACGCGGCGAGCGTCAGCAGCACGGCGTTCACGGCCAGCAGCCACCAGACGCGGCCGTCGTACTCGGCCAGGGAGCCCAGGTTCAGGGTCGAGACCTCGGGTCCGCGCACGACCTCGTCGAGGATCTTCGGCATCGGCAGCCCGAAGGGCCCCTCGACCTGGCTGTCCCAGGTGGCGCCCAGACCGATCGTGAGGACCAGCCACATCACGTTCGGCAACCCCAGCAGGATCACCGCGGCCGTCTCGGCGGCGTGCCCACGGGTCAGCGCCACCACCACCGCGATGACCAGCCCGATACCGACGTACGCCAGCAGCAGGCCCACCATCGCGTACGCGGCGGGCCGCACCGACTCCTGGAACCGCAGCAGCCGCGCCGGCAGCGGCGCGCCGCGCGACACCAGCAGCGCCAGGACGAGCACACCGGCGAGCCACAGCAGCCCGAAGAACACCGTCGGGGCCATGGCCGTCTCGAACCCCACGTCGGCGGAGGCGCCGAAGAAGTCGCCCACGTCGCCGAGCGGGATGTCGAACCTCTGGCGGGCCGCGAGGGCGAGGCCGATCAGCGCCGCGAGCCACAGGGCGGCGATCCGGGCGGCCCAGCCCGCGAGTTCGCCCGCCCCCGCGACCGCCCGGTGCCGCAGGGGCCGCAGGAAGCCGGCGGCGATCACCAGCGCGCCCACGAGGGTCACCGACAGCGGGATCACGGTCAGGCCCGCCCGCGTCTCGGCGAGGGGCCCGGCGTCGCCGGAGAGCTCGATGGTCCCGCCGACCGCCGTCACCACGGTAGCCGCGACGACCCGGGGGAACGCGCCGTCCGGGAGGTCCGTCGCACCCGCCGCCCAGAGTCCGAGGGACGCCGTCACGATCATCGCGATCAGCCCGGCCAGCACGGTCGCGAGGGCGTGGAGCCAGCCGTGGCGGGCGACCGCCCGCTCGGCTGACGTCGTCTGCCGTGGACGCAGGGTCTGGGGGCTCACTCTTGCCACGCTAAGCACGGCCGAGGCACTCCGCGCGGCGAGCCGGCCGGCCCGGGACCGACGCCCCTCGGCTTGCGGGCGGCACGGGGCCAGAGCACACAATGGGCCTGTTGTGGAGCAAAACGCCGTCATCGGCGTGAATCGCCGCAGAATCCCTACGGCGGGAGAAGCCCCGTGAGCGCCGACCAACCCTCCTCCGGCCGCCCGACCGGCCCGCCCTCCGGACCCCTGTCCGGACCGTCGCAGCCCGGCCCCACCCCACCCGACCCGACCCGGCCGAGCGGCGGGCGACCGCCGGAACCGCCGAGCGGAGCCTCGGGGGCGGGAGGGACAGGCGGCGGAGGCCCCGGCGGCCCTGGAGGACCAGGCGGTCCTGAGTCGCCCGGCGGGCCGGGCGACGCCTCCGGCGGCTCCGACGAGGGGCGCGCGAGACCCGGTCGTCCGTGGTGGCGGTCCGCTCCCCGCATCGCCCTGATGGTCGTCGCGGCCGTCGTCGCCGTGGTCCTGGTCGTCGTCCTCACCCGCTCCGACGACTCGGGCGGTTCGGCGGACGGGGAGGTCTTCCTCCAGGCCGCCGGCAAGTCCGGCCCCGACCCGTTCACCGAGTCGACCGCGAAGGACAGCTCCACCCCACCGGAGACGCCCACGACCACACCGACCCGCTCGGACCCCGCCAACGTGACCCGCGCCGTGGACGGCGCGTCCGCCGGCCTCTACGGCGGCACCCGCAACGTCGCCGCCTGCGACGTCGAGAAGCAGATCGAGGTGCTCCGGGCGAACCCCGCCAAGAACGACGCGTTCGCCTCCGTGGCCGGCGTCGAGTCCGCCGCCGTGCCCGGCTACCTGCGTTCGCTCACCCCGGTGCAGCTGCGCATGGACACCCGCGTCACCAACCACGGCTACCGCGACGGCGCCGCCACCAGTTACCAGGCCGTCCTCCAGTCCGGCACCGCCGTCCTGGTCGACGACCGCGGGGTGCCCCGGGTGCGCTGCGCCTGCGGCAACCCGCTGAAGCCGCCGGTCGCGCTGAAGACCACACCGGAGCCGAGGGGCGACTCCTGGCCGTCGTACCGGCCCCAGAACGTGGTGGTCGTCGAGCCCGCGACGGTGATCATCAACGTGTTCGTCCTCTACGACCCCGACCGCGACGAATGGTTCACGCGCCCCTCCGGCGACACCGGGGGCAAGGACAAGAAGACCACCCCGCCCGTCGACCAGCCCTCCCCGTCGGCGTCCACGTCGTTCTCCGAGGAACCGCCCACCGAGTCGCCCGAACCGTGTCCGTCGACCCCGGGTGGAGCCAGGGACGACAAGACGGCCAGCCCGTGCCCCTCGTCCTCCTCGGTGACACCCTCCACCTCCGCACCGACGGAGACACGGACCCCCGCACCCGAGCCGGAACCGGAGAGCCCCGAGACCGTCGACTCACCGCCGGACGACACCACGACGAACGAGTCGGCCCCCCTCCCCGACACCCCGGAGCCGGTCACCCCGAGCCCGTGACCGGCCGCCGGACGGCCCGGAGGCAGGCCGACCCGTCCGGCAGCCCCCGGGCCGTACGCCTCACTCGTCGATCGCCGACCCGAACAGCGCGTCCACGGAAGGCGCCCCGAGCGAAGCGGCGTTGTACGTCCACGAACCCGACGCCGTGATGCCGCCCGCGCCCGCCGAGAGCACCCAGACGTGCCCGTCGCCGGTGTTCTCGCCCGGCGCGGCGGCCAGCAGCCCGAAGCGGCCGTCGCCGTTCGGGTCGGTCAGCCGGACCTGGGCGCCCCACTTGTCGCCCTTCTCCGCCGCGCCCGGCACATCCGCCGAGTTCTGGTCCCACGACCGGGCGCCCGTCGAGGTCGCCCCGGAGGCCGAGCCGCGCAGCACCCACACGGCACCGGCGTCCTGCACCGCGCCGATGTCCTCGCCCGCGGCCCCGATCGCCACGTCCGCGTAGCCGTCCCCGTCGGTGTCCGCGACCGACAGGTCCGAGCCCCAGCCGTCACCGGCCTCCGCGACACCGGGCACACCGGGGGAGTCCTGCACCCACCAGTCCGGCTCGGCCGCCGGTCCGTCCGGACCGCCCAGCCGTACGCCCACCAGGCCGCCCGTCGTGGTCTCGCCGGGCTGGTCGTACGGGGAGTTCGGCTCACCGGTCACCAGGTCGTCGTACCCGTCCCCGTTGATGTCGCCGGACGCCGCGACCGGACCGCCCCGCAGATCACGCTCGTACGTCAACCCGTCGGCGTTCCCCGACAGATACGTGGACCAGCCGTGACCGGGTTCGTCACCGACGCTGAGTCCCGACACGACGAGGTCGGCGAAGCCGTTCTTGTCGTAGTCGCCGGTGGTCAGGGACTTGGCCGCGACAGGGCGGGCCTCGGCGGACTTCGTGTCGAGTCGCCGGGTGGTCTCACGGCGCATCGAGGCGCGGGCCGCCTCGTCGTACGCGAACAGCTCCACGTCGTACCCGTCGAGGACGGCGAGGAGGTCCCCGTCCGTCTCGGCGGTGAAGCGCGCGGCGGCGAGGCCGAGGCCGAACCGCTCGCCGGCGGCGGGTTCCTGGGTCTCCAGCCAGTCGCTCGCGGTGCCCTTGAGTCCCGCCTTCGAGCCCCACAGGATGGCCACTCCGCCCGCGTCCTTCACGGTGCCGAGGTCCTCGCCGGGAATGCCGACCACCGCGTCGTCGAACCCGTCGCCGTCCAGGTCGCCGGTGGCCACCGCCCGGCCGAAGCCGTCGCCCGCCTCGGCCGCGCCCGCGACCCCGGAGGTCGACTGGCTGAACCGGGCCACGTCGCCGGTGCCGATGCCTCTGGCCGAGCCGTACTGCACGGTCACCAGCCCCGCGCCGCTCCTGCCGCTGACCGTGGCACCGGGCGCGCCGACCAGCACGTCCTCGTACCCGTCGCCGTCGAAGTCGCTGTTGCGGTCACTGGCCTGGGTACTGCCGGGCACCCCCGCGTACGCGGACGGAGCGGCGGCGATCACCGCACCCGAGACGATAAGAAAGGTGGCTGCCGCGAGGGCAGTCGAACGGTTCTTGCGCATGTACGGCTCCAAACAGTAAGAACGGCCGGGCAGCGCGGGGGTGTCCGGAAAGGGCCCGTTCCTTCTCCGACGACCTGTTTGACGACGGAGGAGGGGCAAGGGTTGTGCGGCCGGAAGCGACGACAAGGATCGGCCGGGGGAAAAGGGGTGGCGCGCCGAGGCGGTGACCACCGATGCTCCTGCGCATGACTGACCCAGCTGGGAACGAACAGCCCCTGCCCGAGCGGAAACCCGGCTGGGGTGACCGCTTCGTCGGCCCCGAGGGCGACCCGCGCGCGGAGGGAGGCTTCGAGGGGGAACGGTCCACGCTCGTCGGGTACCTCCGCAACCAGCGGCTCACCCTGGAGCTGAAGTGCGCGGGCCTCGACGCCGAGGCGCTCGCCCGCCGCTCGGTGCCGCCGTCGAACATGTCGCTGCTCGGGCTCGTACGTCACCTGGCCGGCGTCGAACAGTACTGGTTCCGCGAGGCGTTGGCCGGCCGGCCGGAGCCCCGCCACTACCGAGCCGGCGACAACCCCGACGCGGACTTCGACGAAGCCGTGGCCGACCCCGAGGCCGTCGCCGACGCCTGGCGCACCTGGCGCGCCGAAGTCGACTTCGCCGAGCGCTTCGTGGCGGCGGCCCCCGATCTGGCCGTCACCGGACATCACGACGGCGAGCCCATCGCCCTCCGCGAGGTGCTGGTCCATCTGATCGAGGAGTACGCCCGCCACAACGGCCACGCCGACTTCCTGCGCGAACGCCTCGACGGACGCATCGGCCAGTGACACCCGGCGCGGAACCGGATTTCCCTCAGGGCGGAACGCCACCCCCTTCCCCTCCCGCACGCCGTTCCTAGGCTGGAGAAGTGAGCCAACACGCGTCGAACGAAGCCCGAGTCATCCCCCTGCGCCCGGCCGCGGCCCCGCCGACCGGCCCACCCGCCAAGGAACCCCTGTGGCGCGACCTCGTCGGCGACGTGCTCCGGCGCGAGCGCCTGGCCCAGGAGCGCACCCTGAAGGACGTCGCCGACGCGGCCCGTATCTCGATGCCGTACCTCTCGGAGGTGGAACGCGGCCGCAAGGAGGCCTCGTCGGAGGTCCTCGCGGCAGCCGCCCAGGCCCTCGGCCTGGGCCTGGGCGACCTGCTGTCGCTGGCTCAGCGGGAACTGTCCCGGCCCACGGCCCGCTCCCGCAGGACATCCACCGCACCGCACAACAGCCTGTGCCTGGCGGCCTGACAGAGTTCCCGTCCCCAGCCCCTGACAGAGTTCCAGCCCGCGCCCCTGACGGGGCGCGGGCCTCAGACCGCCACCGCCCGCCGGCTCAACACCTCGTCCGCCAGCCCGTACCCCACCGCCTCCTCCGCCGTGAACACCTTGTCCCGATCCATGTCGGCCCGCAGCTCCGCCACTTCGCGTCCCGTGTGCCGCGCGAGCACCCGCTCGACCTGCGCCCGGATGCGCACCATCTCCTTGGCCTGGAGGGCGAGGTCGGAGACCGTTCCCTGGCGGCCCCCGCTCGCCGGCTGCCCCAGCAGCACCCGCGCGTGCTCCAGCACGAACCGCCGCCCGGGGTCCCCGCCCGCCAGCAGCACCGCGGCCGTCGAGGCCGCCTGTCCCACACAGAGGGTCGAGATCGGCGCGCGGACGTACGACATCGTGTCGTAGATCGCCATCAGTGAAGTGAACGAGCCCCCGGGCGAGTTGATGTAGACGGAGATCTCCCGGTCCGGCATGGCCGCCTCCAGATGAAGCAGCTGCGCGATGACGACGTTCGCCACCCCGTCGTCGATCTCCGTGCCGAGGAAGACGATCCGCTCGGACAGCAGCCGGCTGAAGACGTCGTAGGACCGCTCGCCCTGCGCGGTCCGCTCGACCACGTTCGGAATCGTGTACGTCCCCATCACTGCAGTCCCATCCGTCGACGCGAGGAAGCCGGCCGTACGTCGTCGAGCGACTCGACGACCCGGTCGACCATCCCGTACTCCCGGGCCTGTTCGGCCGTGAACCAGCGGTCGCGGTCGCCGTCCCGGGAGACCGTCTCCTCGGTCTGCCCGGTGTGCTCCGCGGTGATCCGTTCGATGGCCCGCTTGGTGAACTCCAGGTTCTCCGCCTGGATCTCGATGTCGGCGGTGGTGCCGCCGATGCCCGCCGACGGCTGGTGCATCATGATCCGCGCGTTGGGCAGCGCGAACCGCTTGCCGTGGGCGCCGACGCTCAGCAGGAACTGGCCCATGCTCGCCGCGAATCCCATCGCCAGCGTGGACACGTCGTTCGGGATCAGCCGCATCGTGTCGTAGATGGCGAGGCCCGCCGTCACCGAACCACCGGGGCTGTTGATGTAGAGGCTGATGTCGGTGCGCGGGTCCTCCGCCGACAGCAGCAGCAACTGGGCACAGACCCGGTTCGCGGAGACCTCGTCGACCTGGGCGCCGAGGAAGACGATCCGCTGCGCGAGCAGCTGCGCGGCGAGATGGTCGTCGAAGCGCGACGGCGAGGTGTCACCCTCCTCGGCGCGCGGGGCGAGCATCGGGGCCCGGCCGGTCGTCAGTGGAGCCACGGTTCCTCCCTGTGGGTGAACGCGACCGCGGTGGCCGCTGTCTCCACCCTCCCCAGGAACCGCCTCTCACCTGGCGTTTCTCTGCCCACGGCAGATTCGCCGACAGCAGAGCGCCGCCCGCCCGCCCTCGCCCGGGCCATCCCGTGGCCGCGCCACCGATGAGTTTCCGGACCAGGATCGGTCGACACAGGAGACGACACATCCCGCCGGAGGAGGCGCACATGTCCAGCGAAGGATTCACCACCTGCCTGTGGTTCGACGGCCAGGCCGAGGAGGCGGCCGCCCACTACGTCTCGGTCTTCAAGAACTCCCGGCTCGGCCGGGTCACCCACTACGGCGAGGGCGCGCCCCGGCCGGCCGGCTCCGTGCTCACCGTGGAGTTCGTGGCCAACGGCCAGCGGTTCGTGGCGCTGAACGGGGGCCCGGAGTTCAAGTTCAGCGAGGCCATCTCCTTCCAGATCCTCTGCGCCGACCAGAACGAGATCGACTACTACTGGAACAGCCTCACCGAGGGCGGCGAGCCGGGCCCCTGCGGCTGGCTCAAGGACCGGTTCGGGGTCTCCTGGCAGGTCGTGCCCACCGCACTCATCGAGATGATCAGCGACTCCGACCCGAGGAAGGCATCCCGCGCGACGGCGGCCATGATGGCGATGGGCAAGTTCGACCTCGCCGCGCTGGAGAAGGCCTACGCGGACGAGTAGACGACCCCGCGAATTGCTCAACCCTGGTGGAAGGCCCCCCTCGACAGGCCCTCCACCAGGGAACGCGCAGGGATTTCGGCCATTCTTTACCCGCACCGGGTAGCGGATGCGAAGGACGCCGGTGAGGCTTTCCCGAGCACCACCCTGTTACCCGGAGGAACAGTGAACGTCTCCCTGACCACCTGGCTGCTGACCGTCGTCGCCCTGTGCGTACTGGTCGCCGTCGACTTCTTCATCGGCCGCAAACCCCACGATGTGTCGATCAAGGAGGCCGGCATCTGGTCGGCTGTCTGGATCGCCCTGGCCATCGCCTTCGGCCTGGGCGTGCTCGCCGTCGGCGGGGGCAAGCCCGCGGGGGAGTTCTTCGCGGGCTTCATCACCGAGAAGTCCCTGAGCGTCGACAACCTCTTCGTCTTCGTCCTGATCATGGCGAAGTTCGCGGTGCCCTCGCAGTATCAGCAGCGCGTGCTGATGGTCGGCGTCCTCATGGCACTGGTGCTCCGCGCGATCTTCATCGCGGCGGGCGCGGCGATCATCTCCAGCTTCTCCTGGGTCTTCTACATCTTCGGCGCGTTCCTGATCTACACCGCCTGGAAGCTGGTCGAGGACGCCCGCAAGGACAGCCACGAGGAGGAGTACGAGGAGAACAAACTCCTCAAGGCGGTGGAGAAGCGCTTCGGGGTGGCCGACCGGTACCACGGCACCAAGCTGTGGATCGAGGAGAACGGCAAGCGCGTCATGACGCCGATGCTGGTCGTGATGCTCGCCATCGGCTCCACGGACGTCCTCTTCGCCCTCGACTCCATCCCGGCGATCTACGGCCTCACCCAGGACCCGTACATCGTCTTCACCGCCAACGCGTTCGCCCTGATGGGCCTGCGCCAGCTGTACTTCCTCATCGGCGGCCTGCTGAAGAAGCTCGTCCACCTCTCCTACGGCCTGTCGATCATCCTCGGCTTCATCGGCGTCAAGCTCGTCCTGCACGCGCTGCACGAGTCCGGGGTCCACGTCCCGGAGATCTCCATCCCCTTCTCCCTCGGCTTCATCGTCCTGGTCCTCGCGGTGACCACGGTGACGAGCCTGTGGGCGTCGAAGAGGCAGCAGGAAGCGGAGGCGGCCGCCGCGTCGGCGACGCGGGCGGAGCACGGGAAGGACACGGACGACGACGAGTCCACGTCCCAGCGGGTCTGACGAGGAACTAGCTCCCGTCGGTACGCGCGTCGGCGATGGCCCGGGTGATCTCCCGGGCCATCCGCGTGATCCCCGGGGACCGCACCGGGCACGGCTTCGGCTTCGACGTCGTCGGCGCCAGACAGAAGTGCAGGTAGTCCTCGTCGTGGTGGAGCGCGGTGCGGCCCCGGCCGGGCTGGGTGCAGTAGCCGTCGTGCTCGCGTTCGTAGGCGGTGCACGGCAGGTACTGGGTCCAGGTGTAGCGGTCGGCGGCCGGGCTGACGGCCTTGCCGGCGTCCGCGACCAGGTCACCGGAGGCCTTCGCCTGCTTCGCGTACAGGGCGTTCACCCGCCGGACCCGGTCCGGGGTCATCGGGTCCGGGCCCTGGAGCACCCACACGATCGTCGGCCGGTGCTCACCCCCCGCGTTCGCGATCTGGTCGGTGAGCTGCTCGGCGGCGGCCGTGTACCGCCGGAAGTACTCGGCGCGGGCCTTGCCGTAGGTGACTCCGTCCATGCAGGGCGTGTAGTCCCAGGCGTTGCCCCAGAACTGCAGGACCACATAGTCCGGGCGCAGCCGCCTCACCAGCGCGGCCGCCTTGTCCCGCGGCGGGACGAGCGACCGGTCGGCGGTGCCCTCCAGGTAGTCGCACAGGGTGGTGCCCGAGTAGGGGGCGCTGGTGTAGCGGGCGTCGAGGTCGTCCTTCAGCAGGTCGCCGAGGACGGTCTGGTTCTCCATGGCGAGGGAGTCCCCGAGATAGAGCACCTCGGGCGCGGGCTTCGCCGCCCCGGCGCCGCCGCTGCCGCCCGTGTCGACGTCGTCGCCGGGGGATGCCGTGGCCGCGCGCCGGTGCGTGGTCGACGACGGGTCCGGTGCGGCGGCCGACGGCGGCGCCTGGCCCGGTGCGGACTCCGGATCCCCGCACGCGCCGAGCAGCAGCCCGGCGACCACGGCCCCCGCCACTCCCACGATCCACTGCTTGCGCATGCGGCGACTCCCGCCCCGATCACCGAAATGGCTCCCCAGGCAAGCACAGCCCGACGCGGGGCGGAAGACCCGTGTCGGCCACGTGGGCGTCCGGTCCGGCCGGACGCCCACGCCCCGTCAGCTCACGGGGTCATGCCACCCGTGCACGCCGCACCCGGCTCCGGTGTCTGCTCGCCCTGCACGTACTTGTCGAGGAACTTCTGCACGCGCGGGTCGGACGCCTTGTCCACCTTCAGCTGGTGCTCCCAGGCGCTCAGCACGATGGGCGACGACTGGTCCTCGTAGGGGCTCATGAAGGTGTACGTCGTCTTGTTCACGAGGCCCTTCAGCGACTCGACGTCCGCCTTGGCCGCCTTGTCGTTGTAGGTGATCCAGACGGCGCCGTGCTCCAGCGCGTGCACCGCGTTCTCGTTCGGCACGGCCTTGGTGTACACCTGCTTGTCGCAGTTGACCCACACCTGGTTGTGGTCGCCGCCCACGGGCGGGCTCATCTTGTAGTCGACGGGCTCGGAGACGTGGTTCTGGGTGAGCTTCGACCAGCTCTTCACGCCCTCGACCGGCGCGGCCTTCGCCTCCTCCTTCTCCTGCGCGGCGTCGATCAGGTACCAGCCGCCGCCGACCAGGCCGGCGAGGATCACACCGGTGACGCCGAGGGTGAGCAGCCGCATGCGCCGCTCACGGGCCTGCTCCGCCTTGCGTATCTCCTCGACGCGGGCGCGCCGCGCCGCCTCCCTGGCCTTCGGGCTGCTGTTCTTGCCCTTCGGCGCGCCGTTGTTGGCCTTGGACTTGGATGAAGCCATGGGGTGTCCTTCTCCCGGCCGTGCCCGCACGGGGTACGGCGGTCCTGCGAGTCGTCTGAGGGGGTGTCGTCACGGCCGGTGATCGGCCTAGACGCGGAGCAACTGCAGTTGGTGGAGATCGGGAGGGCGGGCCCGCCCCGGCTCCCGTGAGCCGTCCGGCGCGACCGCGGCCGGGGCCGGCGCGGGCTGCCAGGGCGCGGCGGTGTGATCGGCGCCCGGCAGCGGCATGTGGCCCAGCACCGCGGCCGGATCGGGGGAGTGGCAGTCGTGCTCGCCGGGGCTGTGGCCGCAGGGGTCGCGCTCCACATGACCCGTCTGCGCGGTGACCGAGCGGCCCACCGCCGATCGACCCTCCGCCGATCGACCCTCCGCCGAGCGCCCCTCCACCGGTCGCTCCGCCGCCGGCCCCGCCGAGGCCGCCCGCGGACGCCGCTCGGGCGCCTCGCCCGGAGGTGAGCCCGCGCAGAACAACACGAACGTGGTCAGGGCGAGCGCGGCCACGAGCAGGAGGTGTGCCGTCCGGCCCCGGGCGCACGGCAGCGCCGTACGGGGGAACGGTCGGCCGGACATGGCGGCACCTCACGAGTCGAGGCGAACGGGAGTGCGAGCGCCGCTGAAATTATCAGACGTCGCACGGCCGTGGCCCCGTCCCGGGGAACTCGTTCCGGTTTCACGCGGTCCGTCCCGTTCGGCGCGCGACCGGGACCGGTCCTGGCTAGCGTGAGAGCCGGGAAACCACCTGTCGAGCCGAGGAGAGTGGCAGTCATGGCCGCACACCCCGAGGGAGCGCCCTGTTGGGTCGACGCGATGTTCAGCGACGTCGAGGGCGCCAAGAGTTTCTACGGCGAGGTCCTGGGCTGGACGTTCGGCGAGTCGTCCTCCGAGTACGGCAACTACACCCAGGCGTACGCGGACGGCAAGGCGGTGGCCGCGGTCGTCCCGCCGATGCCCGGACAGGAGGGCCAGTCCGCCTGGTGCCTGTACTTCGCCACGTCCGACGCGGACGCCACCGCCGCGAAGGTCCGCGACAACGGCGGCGAGGTGCTGATGGGGCCGATGCGCGTCGGCGACTTCGGCTCCATGCTGCTGGCCCGCTCCCCGGACGGCGTCGTCTTCGGGGGCTGGCAGGCCGGCGTGCACCAGGGCTTCGAGTCGATGGGCGTGCCCGGCGCGTTCGTCTGGGCCGAGATCTTCACCCGGGAGCCGGAGAAGTCCGACGCGTTCTTCCCGGCCGTCTTCTCCTACCGGTCCAAGCGGATGGACGACCCCGACAACCCGCACATGGACTTCCGCGTCTTCGACCTGGGCCAGAACCCGCTGCTGGGCCGGATGAAGATGACGGCGGAGGACTTCCCGCCCGAGGTGCCCTCGTACATCAACGTGTACTTCACCGTCCCCGACTGCGACGACGCGGTCGCCAAGGCCACCAAGCTGGGAGGTGTCCTGCGCTTCGGCCCGATGGACACCCCCTTCGGTCGCTTCGCCGCGCTCAGCGACCCGCAGGGCGCGTCGTTCTCGGTCATCGACGTCACCAACACACAGGGCGAGATGCCGGAGCTCAAGGACGTCGACTGAGCGGACACCGGCACGGACAGGAACGCGCGCATGGCATGATCGAGCGCATGTCGGAACGTGTTGTGGCCGCCTGCGACGGAGCCTGCAAGGGAAACCCCGGGCCGGCGGGCTGGGCCTGGGTGGTGGCCGAGGACGATGAGATCCCTGCGCGCTGGGAGGCCGGCCCGCTGGGCAGGGCCACCAACAACGTCGCCGAACTCACCGCGCTGGAGCGGCTGTTGGCGGCCACCGACCCGGCCGTCCCGATCGAGATCCGGATGGACTCCCAGTACGCGATGAAGGCGGTCACCACCTGGCTGCCCGGCTGGAAGCGCAACGGCTGGCGCACGGCCGCCGGCAAGCCGGTCGCCAACCAGGAACTCGTGGTCCGTATCGACGAGTTGCTCGCCGGACGCGCCGTGGAGTTCCGCTACGTCCCCGCCCACCAGGTCGACGGCGACCGTCTCAACGACTTCGCCGACCGCGCGGCGAGCCAGGCGGCCACCGTCCAGGAGCCCGCCGGCACCGAGCTGGGCTCCCCGGAACCGCCGGCCGCGCCCGACACGGTCCCGGCCCGCCGCGCACCGGCGAGGAAGTCCGGGAAGCCGGGCGGGACCGGCGGCCGTAGCGGCTCGTCCTCCTCGTCCCGCACCATCAAGGCGAAGTTCCCCGGCCGCTGCCAGTGCGGCCGCCCGTACGCCGCGGGTGAGCCCATCGCCAAGAACGACCAGGGCTGGGGCCACCCTGAGTGCCGTACGGCGGCGACGGCCGGGGCCGAGTGACTCCGGGCGGGACGCCGGGGGAAGGGCGTGCGCGTCACACGACGGCGCCGCGCCACTCCCCGGTCTCCCGGCCGCGCTCCTCGATGAACTTCTTGAAGCGCGTCAGGTCGCCCTTGGTCTGCCGCTTCACCACGCCCAGCTTGTCGGCGACCTTCTCGGCGGGGCCCTCCGGCTGGAACTCCATCTGCAGCATCACCTTGGTGCGCCCCTCGGCGAGGTGGTGGAAGGTGACGACGCCGGACTGCCGGGCCTCACCCGAGACGGTCGTCCAGGCCACCCGCTCGTCGGGGATCTGCTCGGTGATCTCCGCGTCGAACTCCCGCTGCACGCCGTCCACCTTGGTCACCCAGTGGGTGAGTGTGTCCGACCGCTGTTCGATCCGCTCGACCCCGCTCATGAACTCGGGGAACGTCTCGAACTGCGTCCACTGGTTGTAGGCGGTCCGCACGGGGACCTGGACCTCGACCGACTCCTCGATCTGGGTCATCGGGCGCCTCCCTCACATCATCGGTTCTCGTTGCGGTCGCGACCGGGTCGCCCCGGCCGCGTCCGGCGCGAGTACCCAGGTCCCCGACGGATCAACGTCCTCAGGCCGCGTCGAACGTGTAATGCGGAGTGTGGTCCAGCAGCGCCGCCGGGGTCGTGTCGTCCCACGGCTTCATGGTCTCGTTCAGGTCGACCACGTTCGGCGTCCCGGCTGCCGGGAGGTACGCCGAGTTCGGGTGCAGCCGCTGCCAGTCGGCCCACAGCTTGTCGACGAACGCGTGGTGCAGCCAGAACACCGGGTCGTTGGGGGAGACCCCGGTGCCCATCTGACCCCCCACCCAGACGTGCACCCGGTTGTGGAGGTTCACGCCCCGCCAGCCCTCCAGGTGGTTGCGGAAACCGTCCGAGGCGCTGTTCCAGGGCGCCATGTCGTACGTGGACATCGCGAGCACCGAGTCCACCTCGGCCCGGGTCGGCAACTGCCGCACCGCGCCGCCGAGGGAGCGGCGCAGGTAGGTGCGGCCGTCGATGCGCACGTTGATCGGCCAGTTCCCGGTGGACGCCGCGAACGGCCCGTCCATCACCCGCCCGTCGCGGCTGCGTCCGGTGCCGCCCAGGAAGTCCGGCGCCCACAGGGAGGAGCGCGCCGTGCGGTCGGCCGTCCAGTCCCAGTAGGGCAGGGCGACCGTGGAGTCCACGGACTGCAGGGCCCGTTCGAACTCCAGCAGGAATCTGCGGTGCCAGGGCAGGAAGGACGGGGAGCGGTGGCCGGTGCGCTCGCCGTTGTCGGTGTCGCCGAGGATGAACGCGTTGTGCGTCGTGACGAACTCGTCGTAGCGGCCGGAGCGCTTCAGCGCGATCAGCGCGTCGACGAAGCGCCGCTTCTCGTCGGCGGTCAGGGTCGCCTGGTTCTTGCGTGTGGTCATGGCTCTGCGGCTCCTTGCGGTGTTACCGGTGGTGCGTGTGTGCGGGCGCGGGTGCGGGCGTGGTCAGTTGAAGGGGACCAGGCGGGCGCCCTGGAGTTCATCGACCGCCGCGCGGGCGGCCGCGCGGGGTGTCGGCACGGGGGAGTAGTGGCTGACGACGCTGATCCAGCTGCCGTCGGCGTTCCGCATCACGTGCAGCTCCGCCCCGTCGACGAACACCGCGTACCCGGCGCCGTGGTGGTGTCCGCCGCCCTCGGTCGCGTGGCCCTGTATCCGGCGGCCCCGGTAGACCTCGTCGAAGGGCTGGAGGTCCTGGTGGCCGTCGTGGCCACCGTGCTCCTCGTGGCCGTCGTGGCCGTCGTGGCCGTCCGCGGCTGTCGCGGTGAGCGGGGCTCCGACGGTCACGGCGAGGGCTGCCGCGGCCCCGAGAGCGTGGCGGCGGGTGATGTCGGGCATGCGAAGGCCTCCTGCGAAAGGGGTGATTGATGACTCGTCATACCTATCCACCCGCTGTGGGGCCGGAGAAATCGCAGGAAACCGGTTGGCCGTGATCAGGACAATCGCGTACATGTCGTGCAAGGTTGAACAAAGATGATCTTGCTGTGACGGCCCCGCGAGTGAGGGTGGAGGGGGATATTCCGCCCTGTCGCGGCGGCGGCGCCGATGATCTTGCGGTGCGGGAGGGGAGTCCGTGGCCGACGTCACGCGGGCAAAGTGGCGTGAATCCTGAGCGCGCGTACGCTGCTACTCTTCGTGGTCAATTGATCGCTTTGCGCAGCGAAATGGGAGTGTGCGTGAAGATCGCGTGCGTCGGCGGCGGACCCGCAAGCCTGTACTTCTCGATTCTGATGAAGCGGCAGGACCCGTCACACGACATCACCGTCCATGAACGGAACCCGGCCGGGTCGACCTACGGCTGGGGCGTCACCTACTGGTCCGAACTGCTGGACAAGCTCCGCGAGAAGGATCCCGAGACGGCCCTCGCCATCAGCGAGAACTCCGTCACCTGGAACAGCGGGGTGGCGCACGTCCGCGACCGCAGGACCGTCCAGCCCGGCGACGACGGCTTCGGCATCGGCAGGCGCCGCCTGCTCGAACTGCTCGCCGACCGGGCCCGCGCCCTCGGCGTCCGGGTGGAGTACGAGGACGAGATCACGGCCGACGCCCTGCCGGACGCCGACCTCGTCGTAGCGGGCGACGGGGTCAACAGCGCCGTGCGCGAGAGGTACGCCGACCGGTTCGGCAGCGACATCACCGTCGGCCGCAACGCCTACATCTGGCTGGGCACGACCAAGGTCCACGAGGCCTTCACCTTCTCCTTCCAGGAGACCGACCACGGCTGGATCTGGGCCTACGCCTATCCGTTCAGCGACGAGCAGAGCACCTGTGTCATCGAGTGCTCCCCGAGGACGCTGAGCGGCCTGGGCCTGGACCGCCTGAGCGAGGCCGACGGCCTGGCCCTGCTGGAGAAGCTCTTCGCCGACATCCTGGACGGCCACCCGCTGCTGGGCCGGGACCAGGGCGACGGCACCGCCCGGTGGCTCACCTTCCGCACCCTGACCAACCGCGCCTGGCACCACGGGAACCTGGTCCTGCTCGGCGACGCCGCCCACACCACGCACTACTCCATCGGCGCGGGCACCACCCTCGCCCTGGAGGACGCCATCTGCCTGGCCGAGGCCCTCGGCACCCACCCGGACACGCAGGCGGCACTCGCCGCGTACGAGCGACGGCGCAAGTCCGACCTCCTTCGGCTGCAGAGCGCGGCCCGGCACAGCGCCCAGTGGTACGAGAACATCCAGCGGTACATCGACCTCCCGCCGGAGCAGATGTTCGCGCTCCTCGGGCAACGGCACTCCCCGCTGCTGCCCTATGTGCCGCCGCAGCTCTACTACCGCCTCGACCGTGCGGCCGGCCGACTGGAGGCCCTGCGCCGTCTCAAGCGCTGGCTGGGCCCGAAGCTGGCCCGGTCGTCGCAGTCACGGGCTCTCGCCGGACGGAAGTAGCCGGCGGCGTCCGGCCCCCCGGGGCGGGCCGCTAGCGGACGCCTCGCGGCCGGAACTGGATGCTGATGCGCGGCCCCACCGCCCGCGTCGACTTGGGCACCGCGTGGTCCCAGGTGCGCTGGCAGGAGCCGCCCATCACGATCAGGTCGCCGTGGCCCTGCGGGAAGCGCAGGGTCTGTCCACCGCCGCCGTGCGGACGCAGGGCCAGATCGCGGGGGTCGCCCACGGACAGGATGGCCACCATCGTGTCCTCCCGGGCGCCCCGCCCGATCCGGTCGCCGTGCCAGGCCACACTGTCCCGGCCGTCGCGGTAGAAGCAGAGCCCCGCCGTGGCGAACGGTTCACCGAGCTCGGAGCCGTAGTGCGCGGACAGTGCCTCGCGGGCCTCGTCCAGGAGGGGGTGCGGGAGGGTGTCCTCGGGGCCGTAGTAGGCGAGCAGGCGCGGGACGTCCACGACCTGCTCGTACATCTGCCGCCGCTCCGCCTTCCACGGCACCTCCTCGGCGAGCCGAGTGAAGAGCGCGTCGGCACCGCCGAGCCACCCGGGCAGTACGTCGACCCAGGCCCCGGCGCCCAGCTCACGCCGGCGCAGCCCGTCGAGGGGGCCGAGGCGGAGGTCGTCGGACTGGTCGAAGAGGGAGCCCTGGAGGTGCGTGGCCATACATGCAGCGTACCTCCAGATTCGAAAACCTGTTCGCTCCGGCTGTGCTCCCTCTCGTCGTCCGTCGGCTCAGTGCTGCTGGGCCTGTGGAGTCACCTCGCTCGGCCGCACGACCACGAAGCCCTCACCCTCCAGCTTCAGCTGCACGGCCTCCCCGGAGCCGCCGCGGATCATCGAGCCGAAGGACTGGGAGCGGTGCAGCGAGGTGGAGAGATGGGCCGTCCAGCCCACCACCGCGTCCGTGTCGACGAACACGGGCAGCTGCGGCGAGACCGGGATGACCAGCGGATTGCCGTCGCAGACGAGACCCAGCTTCCCCTGACCCGTGAAGACGCTGTTGAACAGGCCGCCACCGGTCATGCCGGCGCCCTTCACGGTCTTGATCTCGTACGACAGCGACGAGTCGAAACACAGGACGTTGCGACCGTTGACGGTGAACACGTCGCCCGGCTCGATGTCGACGATGAAACAGTTCTGCGCCTCGTGCGCGAACCAGGCCTCGCCCTGACCGCGCACCGCCATCAGCGCCAGCCCCTCCCCGGTGACCGCGCGCTTGAGCATGCCGCCCACGCCCTGGCCCTTGCGTTCGAACTGCAGGTTCCCCCGGAAGGCGATCATCGCGCCCTGCCGGGCGAGCATCTCGCCGTTGACCGCATACTTGATCGACTTGGCGTTCTGGACGCTCATTCCCGGCGCGTACGCCGGCTGGACCATGTTCTCGTTGGAGAAAAGATCACTCTTCATACGGGCATGCTGTCCCGGACTGCCCGATTCCGCCAAGCGACGCGCGCGGCACGCCAATTGGGGAATCTGACAACATCTCGACGGCGATGGTAGAAGCGGACCCATGAACAACAAGACTGTCGGCGTCGACCTCCCCGACCGCCGGGGCCGCACCGGGCTCGACCGCACCGGCCGGGACCTGACCGGCAACCCCCGCGTCAGAGTGCGGGACGTGCGCCTGCTGTCCAGCCACTGGTACGTGGAGCGCACGACGACCTTCGACTTCCAGCGCGCCGACGGCACCTGGAGCACGCAGGAGCGCGAGACGCATGACCGGGGCAACGGCGCCACCGTCCTGCTCTACGACACCGAACGCGAAACCGTGCTGCTCACCCGGCAGTTCCGCTACCCCGTGTACGTCAACGGCCACCCCGACGGGATGCTCGTCGAGACGCCGGGCGGCCTGCTCGACGAGGAGGACGAGCACCCCGAGGTCGCCGTGCGGCGTGAGGTCGTCGAGGAGACCGGCCACACCATCGGCGAGATCCAGCACGTCTTCGACATCTACATGAGCCCCGGCTCGGTCACCGAACGCGTCAGCTTCTACGCCGCCCCGTACGGCCCGTCGACCCGCACCCACGAGGGCGGTGGCCTCGACGAGGAGGGAGAGGACATCGAACTCGTCGAACTGCCCTTCCGCCGCGCTCTGGAGATGATCCGCACCGGGGAGATCGCCGACGCCAAGACCATCATGCTGCTCCAATGGGCGGCGCTGGACGGGCCGTTCGGCGCCGGGACCGGCACCTGAGGGCAGGGTGCGGCCGGAGCCGCGCGGGCTCGGCCGAGGCGCCGACCGGCGGCACGCCGGTCAGGGGTCGAGCGCCTCGGCGGCCTCCGCGGCGACCGCCTCCGCCACGGCCGTCAGCGCGGGGGAGTCGAGCTTCCACTGCTGCCAGAACAGCTGGGCGTCCATGGACCGCTCCGGTGCCAGGTCGACGAGCGCGCCGACGTCGAGCAGCCGTTCGGCCTGGGTGGCGGGCACCATGCCCCAGCCCATGCCGGCGGCCACGGCGTCGACGAAACCCTCCGAGGTCGGTACGTAGTGCCGACGGGCACTGGCCGGGCGGCCCCGCGTCAGCCGGCGGACGAAGGCGTCCTGGAACTCGTCGCGCCGGTCGAAGAACACCACCGGCGCGTCGGCGATCAGGTCCCGCAGCGGTGTGCCCGATCCGACACCGAGCCACCGCTCCGCGAAGGCGGGCGAGGCGCACGGCCGGTACCTCATCCGGCCGAGCGGCCGGACCGAGCAGCCGGCCACGGCGTCCGGCGCCGAGGTGACCGCCGCCATCACGAGCCCCTCGCGCAGCAGCCGGGCCGTGTGCTGCTCGTCCTCCCGGAGCAGTTCGTAGCAGGGGCGCAGTTCCTCCGGCACCCGGGTCAGGGCGGGCAGGAACCAGGTGGCCAGCGAGTCGGCGTTCACCGCGACCGACACCCGCGTGGTCTCCCCGGCGCCCGTCATCCCGAGCGCGGCGTGCGCGTCGTGTTCGAGACGGGCCAGCTGGCGCGCGAACTGGACGACCACCTCACCGGACTCCGTCGGCCGCACCGGCTTCTCCCGGATCAGCAGGACCCGGCCGACCCGCTGCTCCAGCGCCTTGACCCGCTGGCTGACCGCCGACGGCGTCACATGCAGGGTGCCCGCCGCCGCGTCGAACGTGCCCTCGTCCACCACGGCGAGCAGGGTGCGCACCAGATCGAGCGGAAGCTGAGACATCACGATTGCTAATGATACGTAAGAATCTTTAGCTGTACGCAAGGCGGTGCGTTTCCTAGCGTCGTGGGTGTGTTCAGTGAAATGACAGCCCTCGCGGCCGGTTTCGGCACCGGCCTCTCCCTCATCGTCGCCATCGGAGCCCAGAACGCCTTCGTCCTCCGCCAAGGAGTGCACCGCGACGCGGTGCTCCCGGTCGTGGCCATCTGCGCCCTCTCCGACGCGCTGCTGATCGCCCTCGGCGTCGCCGGGGTCGGCGCGGTGGTCGTCGCCTGGCCCGGCGCGCTGAAGCTGGTCGCCCTCGTCGGCGGCGGCTTCCTCCTGATCTACGGCGCCCTGGCCGCCCGCCGCGTCCTGCGGCCCGGTGACGGCGCGCTGCGCGCGGAGAGCGGATCGGCGGGCTCACGGCGCCGTGCCGTCCTCACCTGTCTGGCACTGACCTGGCTCAACCCGCACGTCTATCTGGACACCGTGTTCCTGGTCGGCTCGATCGCCGCCGACCACGGTCCGCTGCGCTGGACCTTCGGCCTCGGCGCCGGCCTCGCCAGCCTCTGCTGGTTCGCCGCCCTGGGCTTCGGCGCCCGGCTGCTCAGCCGCTTCCTGGCCCGCCCGTCGGCCTGGCGGGTCCTCGACGGCCTGGTCGCGGTGACGATGCTCGTCCTCGGCGGGATGCTGATCGCCGGGGCCTGAGCCACGGCCGACGCGGCCGGGTCCACCGGCGAGCGCGGGTGCGGCGACAACATGTGAGACAGCGGCGAAATCGCCTGTCCCGGCGCCGGTGATCTCCGCGATAGTGGTGCCCCGTATCGAAAGATGTATCGAGCATCAGGATGCCTGTGGACACCACCCAGAGCAGCACCGGCGACGACACCGCACCGGACGACGAACCGGCGGCGCCACCCCGAAAGGGCTGGCGCCGCTGGGCGATGGACACCCGGCCGCTGCGCCGCCCGGCCTACCGCCGCCTGTGGTCCTCGACCATCGTCACCGCCGTCGGCAGCCAGCTGACGGCCGTCGCCGTCCCCAAACAGATCTACGACATCACGGGCTCCTCCGCCTGGGTCGGCTACGCCAGCCTCGCCGGACTGCTGCCCCTGGTCGTCTTCGCGCTCTGGGGCGGCGCGGTCGCCGACAGCGTCGACCGCCGCACGCTGCTGCTCGTCACCAACACCGGCATCGCCGTCACCTCCGTGCTGTTCTGGGTGCAGGCGGTCATCGGCCTCGAATCCGTGTGGACGCTGATGGCCCTGCTCGCC
The DNA here is from genome assembly GCF_031845845.1 of Streptomyces gottesmaniae. Taxonomy (NCBI): domain Bacteria; kingdom Bacillati; phylum Actinomycetota; class Actinomycetes; order Kitasatosporales; family Streptomycetaceae; genus Streptomyces; species Streptomyces gottesmaniae. The sequence goes on along the minus strand of NZ_JAVRFJ010000013.1, from coordinate 162,349 downwards.
CTCCAACAGGCGTTCTTCGGCCTCAACTCACCCGCCCGCAACGCGTCCGTGGCCCGGCTCGTCCCCGCCGAGGAACTGCCGGCGGCCGCCGCGCTCACCTCGACCGTGATGCAACTCGGCCTGGTGGCCGGACCCTTGCTCGCCGGCGCCCTCATCCCGGTGATCGGCCTGGCCGAGCTGTACCTCATCGACGCACTGGCCCTGTGCGTCACCCTCTGGGCCGTTCACAGGCTGCCCTCCCTGCCGCCCCTGGACAGCGCGACGGCCAGACGGGCAGGCCTGCGCGAGGTGGTCGCGGGCTTCCGTTACATCGCCCTGCACAAGGTGCTCCTGCTGTCCTTCCTCGCCGACATCATCGCGATGGTCCTGGGCATGCCCCGCGCCCTCTTCCCGCAGCTGGCCGCCACCACGTACGCGCCCTACGGCGAAGGTCTCGCCCTCGGCCTGCTGTTCGCCGCGATCCCCATCGGGGCCGTCGTCGGCGGCCTGATGTCGGGCACCTTCTCCCGCTCCCGCCGGCACGGACTGATGGTCATCGCGGCCGTCATGGCCTGGGGCGCGGCCATCACGGGCTTCGGACTGAGCACCAGCCTGTGGTTCGCCGTGGTGTTCCTCGTCGTCGCCGGAGTCGCCGACATGGTCTCGATGGTCTTCCGCGGCGCCATCCTGCTCTCCGCCGCGACCGACGAGATGCGCGGCCGCATGCAGGGCGTGTTCACCGTGGTGGTGGCCGGCGGCCCCCGCCTCGCCGACGTGCTGCACGGTACGGCGGGGGCCGCCTTCGGCACCCGGACGGCCGTCGCCGGCGGCGGCCTGCTGGTCATGGCGGCCGTACTGCTCCTCGCGACGGCAACACCGGCACTGCGGCGGTACCGGATCTGACCGATCGGCACACCGCTCTTTCGTACGCTTGTCAGCCCACCCCTCACAGGCAGGAGTTGCAACGATGCAGTACGTGAAGCTCGGCTCGACGGGTCTGGACGTGTCCCGGATCTGTGTGGGATGCATGAGTTTCGGCCTCCCCGACCGAGGCACGCACGAATGGACCCTGGACGAGGAGGCGTCGCGCCCGCTGATCCGGCAGGCGCTGGACGCGGGGATCAACTTCTTCGACACGGCGAACGTCTACTCCGACGGCACCAGCGAGGAGATCGTCGGCCGCGCGCTCGCCGAGTTCGCGCGGCGCGAGGAGGTCGTCGTCGCGACCAAGGTGAACGGCGCCATGCACCAGGGCCCCAACGCCTGGGGCCTGTCCCGCAAGGCGATCATGACGGAGATCGACAACAGCCTGCGGCGCCTCGGCACCGACTACGTGGACCTCTACCAGATCCACCGCTTCGACCCCCACACTCCCGTCGAGGAGACGATGGAGGCCCTGCACGACGTGGTGAAGGCGGGCAAGGCCCGTTACCTCGGGGCGAGTTCGATGTACGCCTGGCAGTTCGCGAAGATGCAGCACACCGCCCGGCTGCACGGCTGGACACGGTTCGTGTCCATGCAGAACCACTACAACCTCCTCTACCGCGAGGAGGAACGCGAGATGCTCCCGCTGTGCGAGGACCAGAGCGTCGCCACGCTGCCCTGGAGCCCGCTCGCGCGGGGCCGCCTCACCCGGGACTGGGACACCGTGACGGCGCGCACCGAGACCGACAACTTCGGCAAGACCCTCTACCAGGAGGGAGACCGGGAGATCGTCGACGCCGTCACCCGGATCGCCGGTGAGCGCGGGGTGCCCCGCGCGCAGATCGCCCTGGCCTGGCTGCTGGGCCGGCCCACCGTCACCGCTCCCATCGTCGGCGCCACCAAGCCCCACCACCTCACCGACGCCGTGGCCTCACTCGACGTCGCCCTGACGGAGAAGGAGACCGAGGAACTGGAGCGGGCCTACACCCCCCGTGCGATCAGCGGTCACTGAGCGGCGGTAGGCCTCACAGGCGGGAGTACTCCAGGCGCACGGTGGTGGCGAGACGGGCCATGGCCTCCTCGGCGCCCTCGCGGTCGGTCTTGTCGAGGAGCGCGAGGGCGTCGGCGGCGGCCAGACGCACCCGCTGGGGCACCTCGTCGAGGGCGGCCATGCGGTATGCGATGGTGCGCCGGGCCTCGCGTTCCTCCGCGCTGACGCCGCTCGGCCCGGTGCGGGGGAAGACGGCGGCCTCGTAGGCCGTCACATGGATGAGCACGCCGTGCGCGATGCCCTCGGCGTAGCCCCGCTGCCCGGCCTGCCGCTGGGCCATGGCGAAGTGCGCCATGGCCCGCCGCCGCACGATGAGCGAGCCCACCATGCCGACCAGCCCGGCGCACACCGCCGCCCCCAGGGCGACGGGTCCGCCGCCGATCAGCGCACCGATGAGGGCGCCGCCCGCCATCAGCAGACAGGTCAGCCCGGTGGTCAGCATCAGCAGGGCGCGCGCGGGAGTGAAGGAGGCCATGACGTGCAGTGTCTCAGCCTCGCCCGGGTGCCCGAGCGGTGGGCCGGTGGGGGAGGGGGCGCAGCGGTCCGAGCAGGACGGCCGACGGCGCCCGTGACGGCGGGGCGCTCGCCCGATGCGCCCCGGGCGCCCGGGGCGGGACAGCCACCTCGTGAGCACCGTTTCGAGTGAGCCGGCTTCGGCCGCCGTGGGGCGATCGGGCTGCGCAGGGGGCGGCGAGGGGCGTCTCAGTCCCCCAGCCGGTGCGGTCCGAGGTCGGGTAGTGGGTGCCGTGGGGTCGCCGACGTGAGCGCGGCGGTGAGACTGCCGTGCGCCGCGACTGCGGGATACGGAGCCGCGGGCTCGGGGCGCTCGGGGCGGGTGACCATGACCGGCCCGGCTGCGGCGGGCGGTACGGCGCGGGGAAGGACCGTGTGCCCCGAATCCTCGTCAACTACCCACCCCGGTACGAAGATCAGGTGACTGCATAGGGTGTGACCCGTGAGAAGCAGCGACACCGGTGCGGCAGTCGCGTGTCCGAACGCGACCGAGGGGGAGACCACCGTCCGATGAATCAGATCCTGTACGCCGGGGCCATCGGCCTGTTCCTGACGCTGATCGGCACCCCGCTGCTGATCAAGCTGCTGGCCCGAAAGGGATACGGCCAGTTCATCCGTGACGACGGCCCGCGCGGCCACGCCGGCAAGCGCGGTACTCCCACCATGGGCGGCATCGCCTTCATCCTGGCCACCCTCGTCGCCTACGCCGCGACCAAGGTCATCACCGGCGAGAGCCCGACCTACCCCGGTTTCCTGGTGCTGTTCCTCATGGCGGGCATGGGCGTGGTCGGCTTCCTGGACGACTACATCAAGATCGTGAAGCGGCGGTCGCTGGGGCTGCGGGCCGGGGCCAAGATGGCCGGCCAGTTGATCGTCGGCATCGTGTTCGCCCTGCTCGCCATCCGGTTCGCGGACGACCGGGGCCAGACGCCGGCCTCCCTGAAGGTGTCGTTCGTCACCGACTTCGGCTGGACCATCGGTCCGGTGCTGTTCGTCGTGTGGGCCCTGTTCATGATCCTGGCCATGTCGAACGGGGTGAACCTGACCGACGGTCTGGACGGCCTCGCCACCGGCGCGTCGGTCATGGTCTTCGGCGGCTACACCTTCATCGGCCTGTGGCAGTTCCAGAACTCGTGCGCCAACGCCCTCGAACTCACCGACCCCGCCTCCTGCATAGAGGTGCGCGATCCGCTCGACCTCGCCGTCGTCGCGGCCGCGCTGATGGGCGCCTGCTTCGGGTTCCTCTGGTGGAACACCTCGCCTGCCAAGATCTTCATGGGAGACACCGGGTCGCTGGCCCTCGGCGGCGCGCTCGCCGGTCTCGCCATCTGCTCCCGTACCGAACTGCTCCTGGCCGTCCTCGGTGGGCTGTTCGTCCTGATCACCATGTCGGTGGTCATCCAGGTCGGCTCGTTCAAACTGACCGGCAAGCGCGTCTTCCGGATGGCCCCGCTCCAGCACCACTTCGAACTCAAGGGCTGGTCCGAGGTCCTGGTCGTGGTCCGCTTCTGGACCATCCAGGGCATCTGCGTGATCGCCGGCCTCGGGCTGTTCTACGCGGGGTGGGCCGCGAGCTGAGCGGTCCGCGCGTGACGCCCGGCCCGCCGGGGTCCTAGGAAGGGTCGGGCGTCAACCGGAAGACCACGTTGCGGCGCAGTGGTCCCTCCGGCACGGTCTCGTCGTCGAAGTCCTCGCCCGGGTTCCGGGTCATGCCGAGACGGCGGATCACCGCCTGGGAGCGGAGGTTGCCGGCCGTGGTCACCGCGAGGATCTCCTGGAGCCGGAGGTGCGCGAAGCCGAAGTCCACGACCGCCCGCGCGGCCTCGGTGGCATAGCCATGACCCCACGCCGCACGCGCGAGTCGCCAGCCGGCCTCCACCCCGGAGAACGGCATGTCCTCGTCCACCGGATCCAGCCCGGCGAAACCGATGAACCGCCCCGTCGCCCGTACCTCCACGGCCCACCAACCCCAGCCCCGCTGGTCGAGGTCCGCCTGGAAACGGGCGGCGGACGCATCACTCCGCTCCTGTGTGAGGACGTCCGGGAAGTGTTCGCGGACCTCCGGGTCGGCGTTCATGGCCGCCCAGGGAGCGAGGTCGGACTCCCGCCAGTCGCGCAGGAGGAGGCGTTCGGTTCGTAGGTCAGGCATCGGATGAAGGTAACGCGATCACTGGGTGGGGGCGATCGGATATCACAGTCCGCCGCTCGCCCCCAGGTCCAGACGCACCGCTCGCAAGTGGTCGGTCAGGGGGCCGAGACCCACGTCCCGGCGACGTTCGTCGACGGACTCGGGGTGGCGGATGGGATAGGGGAAGAGGGTGCCGGGGTCGATGCGGGTGCCGTAGAACTGGGGCTGGTTCAGGGCGACGGCGCAGTGGTCGGCGATGTAGGCGTGGTGCACCGCCGGGCAGCGGCCGTCCGCGACGGCCTCGGCGATCAGGTCGCGGCAGGTGAGCTGGAAGCCGAGGTCGGGGGAGTGCAGCAGGAGCATGAGGGCCGCCGTCGAGGCGGGTTCGCCGACCGACTCGGCGGTGGGCCACCCGTGGCGGGCGACGATCGCGCGCAGGGCGTCGCCGTTGCCGGTGTGGCACGCGGCGATACGGTCCCGGGCCCGTGCGGTGGGCGCGGACCGGGCCTCCCGGGCCAGCCGCCGTTCGTCCTCGGCCCGGCGGATCAGCTCGGCGGCCAGCGCCCGCATGCCGGGCGGCCCGGTGCCGGGCGCGGGTTGTGACGTGGGTTCCATGGCCGGGGCGCCCTTCACATCGGCTCCCGGACGGCGAGCGAGAACCACACCCTCTTGCCCGCGTCCCCCGGTTCCGGCGGCTCGGTGCCCCAGTCGTCGGCCAGCGCGGAGACGATGGACAGTCCCCGCCCGGACTCGGCGAACGAGGTCACCGTGCGAGGGCGGGGCGGCACGGGCGAGGGGTCGGCGAGGGTGACGCGCAGTTCGCGCCCGGAGCTTTCGAGGACCACGGCGATGGTGTCGGCCGGGTCGGCGCTCGCGTGCCGGACCGCGTTGGCGAAGAGTTCGTCGGTGGCGAGGACCGCGTCGTCGAGGATCGCGGAGAGCTCCCAACGGGCGAGGTGAGCCGCCACCGTGCGCCGTACTCCGGCGGCGCACGAAGGGTGCGCGGGAACCGCCATCCGGACGAGGCGGGACCTCTCGAGGGAGATCAAGGCAACCTCACCGCGCCCAGGGGTCGCCCCGCTCCGCCGGACGGGGCGTCGTGGACGCTCCACCCGGGGTCGTGCGCTGCCGCGTCAGGGATCCGTCGGCGGGACGCGCCGACACTGACCGCCGTCATCGAGTTCCTCCACATCCTCGAAGGTGGTTTTCCCGGGGGTGCTGTTCCTGGGGGTGCTGTTGTCGAAGACAACAGCACCCCGCACACAAAACGCCAGGTGGTGGAGGGGTTGTGCAGTTGCGGGCGGGTAGTGGCGCCGGCTGTATAGGTTCCCCACCATGGTGAACGTCGACGAGAGCCCGTCCCTGCGGGAGCGGTACGTCCCCGCCGGATGGCCCGGCATGCGGGGCAAGAGGGTGGTGGTCACCGGGGGCACCCGGGGCCTGGGCGAGGGCGTCGTACGGCTCCTGCTCGCCGAGGGAGCCCATGTAGCTACCTGTGCGCGCCGGTCGGCGGGGCTGACGGCGCTGGGTGACTCCTTGGCGGGGGACGAACGGGCCCGGTTGTTCACCGACGCGCTCGACGTCACCGAGCCCGGACGGCTGGAGGACTTCGTCACTGCTGCGGCGAAACGTTTCGGCGCTGTCGAGGGCAGGGCGAACGGTCGAGACGACATGGACGGTCTCGACGGCCTCGTGGCCTGCGTCGGTGGTTCCCGGGGCGGCACGTTCGAGCAGGCGGACGGCGCCGACTGGGCGGCCACCTGGGAACTGAACGTCGGGCACACCGCACGTCTCGTCCGCGCCGCGCTGCCGCGTCTGCGCGCCGCCGGCGGTGGCTCGGTCGTGCTGATCGGCTCCGTCTCCGGCTGGAAGCCGGGGCCGCCCGCCCAGTACGGGGTGGCGAAGAGCGCGCTGATCCAGCTGGCCGCCTCCCTGGCCCGCGAGCTGGGCCCGGACCGTGTCCGCGTCAACGTCGTCGCGCCCGGCTCGATGCTGATCCCGGGCCGCCGCTGGGACCGGATGCGCCGAGAGGATCCGCGGGCGTACGAGGCGTTCGTCGGGGCGGAGCTGCCGACCGGTGCCCCCGTCACCCCGCACGAGGTGGCCCGCACGGTGGTGTTCCTGCTCTCCGACTGGGCGACCGGTGTCTCCGGCGTCCACCTGCCGGTGGACCGGGCCCAGAACGCCCCCTCGCCGGACGGCTACTGAGGCGGGCACCCGCCGCGCCGCGCCCACCTCAGGCGGCCGCCCCCAGCACCACCCGCGACCGGCGTTCGAAGTCCTGCACGAGGGGTTCGTGGCGGCGGGACGCCAGCCGGCCCCGGAAGTCGCGGAGGGCCTGGATGGACCGCTCGCTGTGCACACCGCTGAGCGCTTCGAGCGCGTCCGTGGCCGTGGCGACGGCCTCGTCGAGGCGGTTCTGCTGGAGATGGGCCGTCGCGAGCACGGAACGACTGATGGCCTGGCGCCGGCGGCGGTCGGCGTGGGCGCGCACCGACGCGCTCGCGGTGTGCTCGGCCTGCGCGGCGAGGCCCAGGTCACGGAAGCAGAGCGCGGACTCGGCCTGGAGGTAGTGGTGGTCGAGGAACCGCACCCAGGGCGACTCCTCGGCGGCTCCCCGGCTCGCGTCGAGCTGCTTCTCGGCGGCGCGCAGCGCCTCGGCGGTCTCGCGGGGTCGGCCGAGCGCCGCGTGTCCGCGCGCGGACATGGCGTGCAGCCGCATGAGCCCGAGGGGACTGCCGGAGTCCCTGGCGGTGGCGACCCCGGCCCGGGCCAGGGCCACACCCTCGTCGGGGCGGCCCAGACTGGTCGCCAGATGGGACAGGCCCGCGAGGATCTGCCCGCCCAGCACATGGTCGCGGCCCTCCGCGCAGAGCCGCAGCCCCTGCGTCATGTACCGCTGGGCCAGGCCGTACTCCCCGGCGTCGTACGAGCTCCACCCCGCCATGGCGGCCAGCCGGGCGGCGGCGGCGAACAGCTCGCGGCGGTGCTGCGGGGTGACTCCGCGCTGCTGGAGCAGGGGGATCACCTCGGTGGTGAGGTACTGCACGATGCTCGTGCGGATCCCGCCGCCCCCGTAGTGGTTGTCCATCTCGTCGAACATGCGGAGCATCGCGTGGACCTGCTCCACCGGCCCGCCACCCGACACCGACGCGAGCCGGGGCGCGTCACGGCTCTCCACCAGCCACAGCAGCCAGGCCCGTTGAGGGTTCGTCAGGGCGCCCGGCACGAACGGCACCGCACCGAGCAGACTGCGCCGCGCGATGTCGGTGGAGCCCAGCTCGGCCAGGGTGTGCAGGGTCTCGGCCACGTTCTCCACGTACATCAACGCCCGTCCCGTCACCGGTCGTCCGCGGTCGAGCGGAAAACCGAGGTCCGCCGGAGTGAGCGCGCGGCCCAGCCGTTCACCGAGGACCGCGGCGATCAACTCCGGTGTGTTCCCCCGCGGTTGCTGGCCCTGGAGCCAGCGGGTGACGGAGGCCTTGTCGTAGTTGGTCTCCGCGCCCTGACAGCGGCCCAGTTCATTGACCCGGAGGGCGAGGGACGCGTACGAGCAGCCCGCCTCCTTCAGGGCTGTCGCCAGCGGCTTGTTGGGCCCGCCGGCCCCTTTGACTGGGCTGCTCCTAGGTAATCCGTTCGTCACGGCGGCCATCCAGGTGTCGCATCGTGTCGGCGCGCGGCTTGACCCCTGCCCGCCGTGGCGCCAACTCCTGGGCGGGCCGGAGGAGTTCGAGGGACGCTGCGCAGCGTGTGCGGCAGGTCACTCGATCACTATGGTGGCCGAACGACTCAGCCCGCAACCTGCGTTCTGATAATTTCAGAATGAACCGCGAAGACCTGTCCGTGTCAATGGATCGCGTGGCACACTGCACGCTGTGAATCCCGCCCCGGGAGGTTGCACGTGAGTGAGACCCGCTCAGGAGGGAGTGCTCCTGCGGCGCCCACGGTCCTGCGCATGGTCCTCGGCAGACGGCTCCGCCAACTGCGGGAGCGTGCCGGGGTCTCCTTCGACGACGCGGCCCGCGCCATCGAGGTCACCGCCCTGACGGTCCGCCGTATGGAGAAGGCCGAGGTCGGCCTCCGTATCCCCTACGTGAAGGAGCTGCTGCGCACCTACGGGGTCTCCGGCACCGAGATCGAGGACTTCCTCTCCCTCGCCCGCGAGGCGAACCAGCCCGGCTGGTGGCACAAGTTCCGCGATGTGCTGCCCGAGTGGTTCAGCGCCTACGTGAGCCTGGAGAGCGAAGCCGCCGTCATCCGCCTCTACGAACCCCAGTACGTCCCCGGCCTGTTGCAGACCCACGACTACGCGGCCGCCCTCATCCGGGTCGGCTTCCCCAACGCGAGCCCCGAGGAGGTCGAACGGCACGTAGCCCTGCGCCTGAGACGGCAGGACCTGCTGGTCAAACCCGAGGCGCCGGCCATCTGGGCCATCCTCGACGAGACGGTACTGCGCCGGCCGGTGGGCGGTCCGCAGGTGATGCGGGAGCAGATCGACCGGCTCGTCGAGGCGACGGAACGGCCCAAGGTCAGGATCCAGATCATGCGGTTCGCGGCCGGACCCCACCCCGGGGCGTACGGCCCCTTCCACTACTTCCGGTTCGGCTTCTCCGAACTCCCCGACATCGTCTACACCGAGGGTCTCGCGGGCGCCCAGTACGTCGACCAGCCCGTGGACGTCGTGACCTATCTGGAGGTCCTGGACCGGATGTCCGTGCAGGCGGAACCGGTGGCTCGGACCAGGGACATCCTGGCGGCACTACGCAAGGAGTTGTGACACATGGCAAGGACACCCGACGGCCCCGTCCACAGCGGCATGCCCGCTCCCCAACTCGGCGCCGAGGGCTGGCGCAAGCCCTGGAGCGGCACCAACGGCGGCTCCTGCGTCGAGGCCAAGCGCCTGCCCGACGGCAGTGTCGCCCTCCGGCAGTCCACCGACCCCGAGGGCCCCGCGCTCGTGTACTCGCGGGAGGAGATGGTGGCGTTCCTGGAGGGCGCGAAGGCGGGCGAGGCCGACTTCCTCATCGCCTGAGGGCTCGGGGGTTCGGGGGTTCGGGGGCTCGGGGGTTCGGGTAGGTCGGCGGGTGCGGGTGCGTGGGGCTTCTCGCGCCCACTCGGCGGAGCCGCATGTCGACACAGCCCCGCGCCCCTGAAAAGCCAGGGTTCCGGCCCGTGCTTCTCCGCGGATCACTACGCCCGCACAACCGGACAACCCGCGCGCGCACTCCCCTCACCTCCCGGGCCCCGCCCAGACTGGGGGCACCTCCGGAGCCGGCGCCGGGCCCGGGAGGCAGACACCCGCCGCGTACCACCCGAAGGGAACGGATGACACCGTCCCCCGCCCCCGCCCTCACCCGGTACCGGACCCTGATCGTCGAGGGACACGAAGGACATGGCCGCACCCGCCTGCTCGCCGAGCTGGCGCACGTCGGGTTCGAGGTCCGGCGGCTGCCGTCCGTCCTGCATCACCTGGACCCCGCGCTGCCCTGCCGCGAACTCCTCGCCGGACCCGGACGTCTGGCCGTCGACGGCAACCTCATCGCGGAACTCGTCCACGGCCCGCTGCGCCGGGGACGTTCCCGCGTCACCTGGATCCAGGCCCTGGACCTCGCCGACGCCGTGGCCGAACGCGACGGAGCCATGCTCCACCTGACCACGCCCGAGGTCACGGAGGCGGCCACCGCCTACGCCCGGGTGTTCCACACCCTCGCCCAGCACGTACCCGTGGTGACCGTCGATGTCGGCGAGCCCGGCGGCCCCGTCCGTGCACCCGCTGCTCGCTCGTCCCAACTCTGGCGTGAAGCAGGACAGTTGACGATAGGTTAGCGACGACCACGCGATGTGAGGCAGGAGAGTTCCCATGGCAGACGGCCACCCCACTCCCGATCAGGAAGCCCTGTCGAAGATCGACACCACGGTGCCCCACTCGGCCCGTATCTGGAACTACTGGATGGGCGGCAAGGACAACTACGAGGTCGACCGTGAGGCGGGCGACGCCTACCGCGAGATCGCCCCCAACATCGAGACGATGGCCCGCGCGTCCCGCGTCTACCTCATCCGCACGGTCACCTTCGTGGCCCGCGAGCGCGGGATCCGCCAGTTCCTGGACATCGGCACCGGACTTCCGACGTACGACAACACCCATCAGGTAGCCCAGAAGGTCGCCCCCGAGTCCCGCATCGTCTACGTCGACAACGACCCGCTCGTGCTGCGGCACGCGCAGGCGCTGCTCACCAGCACCCCCGAAGGGGTCACCGACTACGTCGACGCCGACCTGCGCGACCCGGACACCATCCTCGAGGCCGCCGGGAAGATCCTCGACTTCGACAAGCCGGTGGCCCTGATGCTGATGGGCATCCTCGGCCACATCCAGGACTACGAGGAGGCCAAGGAGATCGTCCGCCGCCTCCAGGCCGCCCTGCCGTCCGGCAGCTACTTCGTCCACTACGACAGCACGGACACCGACGCCGAACTCAAGCGCGCCCAGGAGGGCTACGACGACACCGGCGCCGTCCCCTACGTCCTGCGCAGCCCCCGCCAACTGCACGCCTACTACGAGGGCCTGGAACTGCTGGAGCCCGGCATCGTCTCCTGCCCGCTGTGGCGCCCGGAACCGGGCACGTCCCCGGAGCCGACGGACGTGTACGGGGGAGTGGCCTACAAGGCGTAGCGACAGCTGCCCCGGCGCGCACGACCTGGGCGGCGGATCCGGGCGGCGCGTGGAGTGTTCCAGGACGGCCGTGTACTCCCGGGCACTTCGGGTAGGCCCCCCGCATGACCGGCCCCGCCGACTTCGACCGGCAGGTTCTCGACGCGGTGGAGAACCTGGTGCCGCTCTGGTTCTCGGCAGTGGAGGAGGTCACCCCGCGTCTGTCCCCGAGACAGATCCTGGCGCTCCGCGCGGTGCGCGGGGAGCCCGAGCTGAACCTGACCGGCCTGGCGGAGCGGCTCGGGGTCGGTCTGCCCACGGCCAGCCGGCTCTGCGACCGTCTCGAAGCGGCCGACCTGCTCCAGCGGTGCGTCCGGCTCGACGACCGGCGCGAGGTGCGCCTGGTGGTGACCGAACGCGGACACCGGTTCCTCGCGGACGTCACCGCACGTCTGTCGGCGCGGCTCGGCGACGCCCTGGCGGCGCTGTCACCGGCGGAACGCGCTCGCGTGGAGCAGGTGCTGCGGGCCCTGGGGGGAAGCGTCAGTTGAGCAGTGCCGTGACGCGCCCCGCGGCACTGTGCACATGGCAGAGCAGCAGGCAGACGTCGTCCTCCTCGAAGCGGCCGATCTGCTCCAGCGGTGCGTCCGGCTCGACGACCGGCGCGAGGTGCGCCTGGTGGTGACCGAACGCGGACACCGGTTCCTCGCGGACGTCACCGCACGTCTGTCGGCGCGGCTCGGCGACGCCCTGGCGGCGCTGTCACCGGCGTAACGCGCTCGCGTGGAGCAGGTGCTGCGGGCCCTGGGGGGAAGCGTCAGTTGAGCAGTGCCGTGACGCGCCCCGCGGCACTGTGCACATGGCAGAGCAGCAGGCAGACGTCGTCCTCGTGCTCCTCGTCCAGCAAGGGGGCGAGCAACTGGTCGGCCGACTCCTGGAGGTCCTCGTCCAGTGTCGTGGACGGGAGCCCGCCTAGCGCCGTGGCCAGCCGTTCGATGCCCGGGTCGATGCCCAGGGCACGACGCTCCACCAGCCCGTCCGTGTAGAGCGCCAGCGTCGAGCCGGGCGGCAGCGGCACGGTGTGGTCGGCGATCTCCTGGTGCAGGGGGATGCCGAGCATCGCACCGGGCTTGGCGTCCAGGATCCGCACGTCCCCGTCGGGCGAGCGCAGCACCGGCGGCGGATGGCCGGCGGCGGCCCAGGTGAGCGTGGGCTCGTGCGGATGGAACCGGGCGATGACGGCCGTGGCGTACAGGTCGGGCTGGAGATGGTGCAGGAACAGATGGAGATGGGTGAGGAGCTGACCGGGGGTCTTGCCGTCGACCGCGTACGCGCGCAGCGCGGTCCGCAGCTGGCTCATCATCACCGCCGCGTGCAGACCGTGTCCGGTGACGTCACCGATCACGGTGATCAGGCTGCCGTCGGGCTGCCGGAAGGCGTCGTACCAGTCGCCGCCGATGTTCAGGCCCCGGGTGGCCGGCAGGTAGCGCGCGGCCAGCCGCAGTCCGGGCGTGCTGGGCAGCTCGGTGAGCAGGGCCCGTTGCAGGGTCTCGGCGATGTCGCGGTTGTGCTCGAAACGCCGGGCGTTCTCCAGCGCGACACCCGCCCGCCGGGCCAGCTCGATCAGCATGAAGACGTCGTCGGCGTCCCACCGTTCGTCGTCGGGCGGTGACAGCGTCAGCACGCCCAGGGGCGCGCCCCGGGTGATCAGGGGCACGCACAGCAGCGGCCGGGTGGGGTCGAGCGCGGAGGGCGGCTGGTCGTCGACCCCGGGCAGCTCGCCCGGATGGTCGGCGGCGTACTGGGGGCGCCCGCGGCGCGCCGCGATGACCGCGGCGGCCGGACGCGGGCCGCCACCGGTCACCTCGCCCTCCCCGTCGAACAGCCAGACGTCGGCGCTGCGGGCGTACCGGGGCACCAGCAGGGACGGCAGCAGCCGCACGATCGCGTCGGGGTTGAGGGACGCGGTCAACGCGGCGCTGGCGTCGGCGAGGAGGGTGAGCCTGCCGCGCGCGTTCTCGGCCTCCTTGCGGGCCTTCTGCTCGGCGGCGAACAGTTCGCGCTGCGCGCGCCCGGCCGCGTCCAGCTCGGCGTGCAGGGCGAGGACGCCCTGGTTGGTCTGGTGCAGCTCCTCGCGGTGGAACGCGACCAGCGCCTCCTGCTCGTCGAGTTTCTCCAGCAGCAGCGCCGCGTCCTCGTCCGCACCGAAGAGGGCCTCCGCGAGCGTCGTCGGATCACCGGACACGTGCTCGCTGTCCTGCGTCCGCGCCTCCTCCGAGCAGGCGACCGTCAGCCGCCAGGGCTGCCGGTACTCGCCCGGCCGCCGGTTCGCCGACGTCACCTCGACCAGGAACCGGCAGCCGCCGGGGCGCGTCGTGGCGGCCCGCGCGGTCAGCAGCCATGTGCCGCCCTTGGTCAGGCACTGCCGCAGCTGCGCCGAGAGCATGGACACCAGCCGCGCCCGGTCGGTCGGTGACACACCGTGCGCGGTGGCCAGCCGCGCGGTGGCGATACGCGCCCGGGCGGCGTCGGTGACGGAACGGACAGTCCAGGTACGGGTCATGGGAGGTGGTCCGGCGGGGAGGGGCTCAGTACGGCGACGGTGGTGTCGTCGCGCACCGGCCGGGCGGGGCTGCTCGCGTCGCGCACGATCACGGCGGCGATCACAGCGGGGTCGAGGGAGGGGCTGTGGGCGGCGGGGCCCGGGCTCCATCGGCTGGGCAGACCGTCGCTGTGCAGGACGAGCAGACGGTCCGGCCCCCAGGCCACCTCGTGCTGCGGCAGATGGGCGGCCCGGTGGGCGCCGACTATGCCCGGCCGGGACAGCAACGGCTGCCAGTCCGCGCCGGTGCGCAGCCGCGCCCCGATGTTGCCGACCCCGGCGAACAGCAAGCGGCTTGCGGCGAGGTCGAGTTGGGCGACGGCGACGGCCGCGCCCCGGGTGTCGCGCAGCGCGCCCTCCAGCCGCCGCAGCAGCTGGGCCGGGGGCAGCTCGGGCGCGCGGTACAGCTGCTCCACGGCCGCCGAGGAGGCCCGGGCCGCCGCCACGCCGTGGCCCAGCCCGTCGGCCAGCATCAGCGTGGTCAGGTCGCCCGTCCGGACCCAGGCCCAGGTGTCGCCGGAGAACTCCGCGCCGGCGAAGGGGACGTTGACACCGCCTGCCCGCACGGCCGGGGCGGGGGAGGCCTGACGGGTCCGGCGGCCCGGCCGGGCGCCTAGCCGGGCCAGGGCGATGGTGCCCCGGCCGACCGTGCTGTGCAGGTCGAAGTCGTCGGCGACGCGGCGGCAGGTGCCGAGGCCCGCGCCGAGCGACGACGTCGTCGAGAAGCCGTCGCGCAGCGCGCCCGCGACGTCGCGCACCCCCGGCCCGTGGTCGATCGCCACGATCTGCACCATGGGGGCCGCGCCGTCCGACCGGTCCGGGTCGGGGCGGGAAACGACCTCCAGCAGTATCAGCCCGCCTCCGGCGTGCTTGAGCAGATTGGTCGCCAGCTCGGTGGCCACCAGCGCACAGCCCGCGGCGCGGGCCGCGTCCAGCCCGGCCCGGGCCGCAGCCGCCTCGGCGGCCACCCGGGCGTCGCGCACCCGGGTGGAGTCGTGCACCGGAACCTCCCAGACGCGTGGCATCACCGCTCCTCGCGTGGACGCGGCGCACCCGCCAGCCACGATGTGACCGTCACCGTGGTGCCCGAGCCGGCCCGGCTGTCGATCGCGAACTCGTGGACCAGTCGCCGGGCGCCGCCCAGCCCCATCCCCAGCCCCTCGCCGGAGGTGTAGCCGTCGAGGAGGGCCTGGTCGAGGTCGGCGATGCCGGGCCCCTCGTCGCTGAACGTCAGCCGCAGTCCTCGCGCGCCGCCACGGTCCACGGGAGCGCACTCCATCTGGCCACCGCCGCCGTGGACCAGGGTGTTGCGGGCCAGCTCGCTGGCCGCGGTGACCAGTTTGGTCTGGTCGACCAGACCGAAGCCGAGCTGGGCGGCCGCCTGCCGCACATGCTGACGTACCCACACCAGATCGAGATCCGAGTGGATCGGCAGGCAGGCGGAGATGCCGCCGGCGGTCTGCATCACGGACTCTCCTGGCGTGCGTGGCCTCGGCGGGGGAAGGTCGGGTCCGGTTCGCCGAGGAGGCGCAACGCGTCCTCGGTGCTGAGCGCGGTGCGCAGCCCCGGCAGGGTCAGACCCAGCTCCACCAGGGTGATCGCCACGGCCGGACGCATGCCGGCCACGACCGTCCCGGCGGCGAGCAGACTCGTCTGGGCGGCGATGTCGCCGAGCACCCTGCCGAGGAAGGAGTCGACCATCTCCACACCGGAGAGGTCGATCACCACACCCGTGGCACCGCTGCGCGCGACCGTGTCGCTGATGTCCTGCTGGAGCTGCTCCGCCGCCCCGTCGTGCAGATCGCCCTGGAGCGACACCAGGAGTACATTGCCGAGCTTGAGCACGGGGACGGGCGCCCCGTACGAGGACGGTCCGCCGTACGCGGCGAAGAGATCGCCGCTCACCTGTGCCCCGAACCGGCGGCGTCGCGGGAGACGATGTCCGTGCCCTGCTGCCGGAGCGCGTAGGCCAGGGCGTCCGCCAGGCTCGTGCGGGTCAACACCGAGCTGAGGTCGATGCCGAGATGGACGATGGTCTGCGCGATCGGTGGCCGGATGCCGGAGACGATGCACTCGGCCCCCATCAGCCGTGCCGCCGCCACGGTCTTCATCAGGTGCTGGGCCACCAGCGAGTCCACGGTCGGCACGCCGGTGATGTCCAGGATGGCGAACCGGGCGTGTTGCTCGACGATGGAGTCGAGGAGCCGCTCCATCACCACCTGGCTGCGTGCGCTGTCCAGCGTGCCGATCAGGGGGACGGCGACGATGCCCTCCCACAGCTTGATCACCGGCGTGGCGACCTCCATCAGCTGCAGCCGCTGCCGGTGGATGAGCTCCTCGCCCTCACTGAGCGCAGTCTCCAGCACCACCAGGCGCAGGGTGCCCATCAGGACCGTCAGGGTGGTGGTGCACTCCCGCAGATGCACCGGCGGCGCCGTGGCGAGCTCGGCCAGCAGCAGATCGGTCACGGGCGGCCGCAGCGCGTCCACCTCGGTGGAGATCTGGGTGACCGTGGAGCCCGCCCGCGCCCGGGAGGCGGCCGTCCGCGCCAGCTGCTCACGGACGACCTGGAAGCCCCCGGCCTCCGCGTCCTCCACACTGTCCGAGGCGGCCACGGCGGCGAGCGCGTCCACCACGGCCCGGCCCGCCTCCACCGCCTCGTCCCGGGAGTGGGTGAAGACGGTGCGGAACAGCGCGGCGTCGGCCCAGCGCTGGGCGATCTGCTCCTGCCGGTCGCGCAGGAACCGCGCCACTTCCTGCGTCGGTGTCAACTGCTGGTCTGCCGTGTCCTGTTCCGGCACGGGTCTCTCCTCACATGCTGGGGCGCCTCCCCGCTCCGGGGAACGACTGCTGGGTTGATTCATCGGTGTGACCGCTCGGCACCCCCTCGGCCGAACCAGTCGAGACAGACCACGAGCGCGTCGTCGTCCGCCACGGGTGTGCCGCGGTGACCGGAGAGCTCCCTGAGCACCGCGCCGGGGACGTCGGCGGCGGGCAGCAGCCGGGTGGCGTTGATCGCCCGGGCCAGCGCCCGCTCCCCGTACGTCTCCCCGCCGGGCGTGACGACGGAGTACACCCCGTCGCTGACGAAGACCAGCCGGTCACCCGGTTCGAGCAGCAACTCCTGAGCGCGGTAGTCGGTTTCCTCGAACATGCCCAGCGGCAGCTGGGCGTCCAGGGCGACGGCGCTGACGCTCCGGTCGCGCAGCAGCAGCATCCGGGGCGAACCCGCGTCGACGATCTCCAGGTGTCCGGTGGCCAGGTCCAGGTCCAGCAGGAGCACCGACAGGTGCTGGGCCCCGCCGTACTGGGCGTGGACGGCCTGGTCGGCGAGGGCGGCCTGGTCGGCGATGGGGGCACCGGCCCGGCGGGCGTTGCGCAGCGCGTTGATCCCCAGCTGGGTCAGCAGCGATGCCTCGATGCCCTCGCCCATGCCGTTGGTGATGTACAGCATCAGGTGGTCGGCGTCGGCGGACCAGTCGAAGTTGTCGCCGAAGATGGCGTAGGCGGGCTCCAGTTGGCCGCCGAGCGCGTACTCGTCCCGGGTGGAGGAGCGGCCCGGCAGCAGCTGCCACTGCATCTCCGCCGCCAGGGTCAGCCGGCTGGAGCGGCGCGCCCGGAGGTACACATCGGTGTCCCGCTCCGCGACGACCAGCTCGTGTCCCAGCACCTCGGCGAGCTCGGTCAGTTCGGCGAGGCATTCCTCGGCGTGCGCGGCGGACGGCAGCGTCAGCCGCAGCACGCCCAGCCGGTCACCGCGCACGGTGACCGGCAGATGGAGCCGCACCCGGTCGTCGCCGCGTTTCTCCACGTACGGCTCCTGCGCCCCGAACGCCCGGCCGGCCGGGCCGTCGTGCATGGGCAGGGAGTCCGGTCGTTCCGGGCGCGTGGACGCCGGCCGGAGCGCGGTGAGCGAGTAGTCGGCCAGGTAGAGCTCGACGTCCCGGGCCGACCAGTCGTCGCCCAGTACGTCGCTCAGAGCGTCCACCAGGTGGTGCGGAGCAGCGGAGCGAAGGGCTCGCTCGGCTGCCACGAATCTGTTCACGATGTCGGATACGCCATTCTTGCCAGAGCTGACAGTGTTCGAGATGCCTGGAAGAGTGGGCCTGTGACTTCCTCCTCCAACCCGCGGCCGGACGAGGTGGCGCGTGTGACCTCCGAGGCGGCAGAGCTGCTGGAGGTCGTTTGGGGACGCGCCTCGACGGCACCGGTGTCCGCGTCCCAGCTCCGTGTGCTGTTCATCCTGGAGCACAACGACGGGATCAATCTGCGGATGCTCGCCGACGCCCTCGGCTCCACGCCGCCCTCCACCAGCCGGCTGTGCGACCGGCTGGAGGCGGTGGGCTTCGTCGAGCGCCACGCCAGTACGGCCAGCAGGCGCGAGCTGTGTCTGCGGCTGAGCCGGCGCGGACGGTCGTACCTCGTGGACCTGCGCGCCCGCCGCGAACGCGCCCTGCGGTCCGTGCTGGAGCAGATGCCGGCCGCGAAACGGACCGCGCTGGTGGAGGGGCTGGAGGCGTTCTGCGACGCCGCGGCGGCCCAGATCCACGAGGGCGACGCCACCGACGCGCGGAGCGCCTGACCGCCGCCGACCCGGTTCCGGTTCGACAGCCTCATTCCAACCCTTCCCACGCTTTCGGCCCCCGGCTCACTCTGTTGCCTTCCGGCCATAGTTGTCAAACGACAACCATTGGCCATGGGTACGTGCCGCCGCGTCGGCGGCGATGCCAAGCGGCACTGCCCGTCGGCGCGTTGACGGACGACGGCTATTCCTGTGCCGGCGGCTCGTCCGGTAGCGGGGCGACCTGCCCGGAGTCCACGGCGGCCAGTGCCTCGTCCACGCTGTCCACCGTGGTCACGGTGAGGCTGACGCCGGTGAGGTCGAGTATGCGTCGCACGGCCGGAGCCGGGGCGATCACATACACACCGCCCGGGATCCGCCGCACCTCCTGATACGTCCTCAGGATGATGTTCATACCGGACGAGTCCATGAAGGGCACGGCCGAGACGTCCAGCAGGAAATGCCGTCGGCCGTGCCGCAGTTGGTTCGCCAGATGATGCTGCAGCTCGGTCGCCGTGTCGATGTCCAGTTCCCCTTCGATCGTGAGCAGCACGGCGTCGTCGCGGGGCAGATCGACCCTGATCGACAGGGGGTTGTGGGCAACGGACACGAAAGCCTCCCATGGAGTTACCGACCGGGGCGGGTGCCCCGATTCACGGATTCGACGCATCGCCCGGCGATGCGCCCGTGCGCATACCCGCGAATCGTGCGGGCACACGGGCCCCGATCAGGCGACTCCGGGTTCCAGCATGCCCGCGCGCAGCCGCTTGATGATGCGGCTGATCAGCCGGGACACATGCATCTGGGACACCCCGAGCTCCTCGGCGATCTGCGACTGGGTCTGTTCCTCCACGAACCGCAGATGCAGGATCCGCCGCTCACGGTCGTCGAGTTCGGCGATCAGCGGCGCCAGTGAGTGGAAGTCCTCCACCAGTTGCAGCGACGGGTCCTCCTCGCCGATGAGGTCTCCCAGCACCGTGTCGCCGTCCTCGCCGCCGTCGGAGGTGAGCGCCGCGTCGAGCGAGGAGGTGTTGTAGCCGTTGGACGCCTTGCGCGCCTCGATGACCTCCGCCTCGGACAGCGACATCAGCTCCGACAGCTCGCGCGTCGTCGGCATCCGGCCCAGCCGGGACTGCAACTCGTCGGTCGCGCGGGCCAGCTCCACCCGGGCCTCCTGCAACCGCCGAGGGACATGCACCGCCCAGCTGGTGTCCCGGAAGAACCGCTTGATCTCGCCGACGATGTACGGCACGGCGAACGTGGTGAACTCCACCTCCCGGGACAGCTCGAACCGGTCGATGGCCTTGATCAGCCCGATGGTCCCGACCTGGACGATGTCCTCGAGGGAGTCCTCACGACCGCGGAAGCGCGAGGCCGCGTACCGCACCAGCGAGAGGTTCATCTCGATGAGCGTGTTGCGTACGTATTGATAGGTATGGGTGCCTTCTTCCAGCATGGCCAGCCGGTCGAAGAACTGGCGGGACATCTCCCGCGCGTCCTTGGGCCTCACCTGCGACGGGTCCTCGATGAGGGGCAGGTCCACCCCCTCCGCCATGACCCTCCCCTGTGCCGTGGCCGTTGTGCGTGCCGTCACGGCTGCCATGCTGTCCACCCCTCTCGCCCTAAGCCTTGTTGCCATCCCACGCCTGCCCCGCGATTCGCGACTCAGTCCCCCTCCGTCGCGAAAGGGACCGTGTCGCTCCCCACTCTGGCCGGAAGTCGCCGCAAGGCCGAGTGATGCGGATCACCGGCCCTGGCGATCCGTCACCAGGAATGTGCGCACCGTTGTTTGCCCCCCGAGTCGTGGGGCAAGCGGAGTTCCACGCCTCCGTACGGGAGGCACGCCGGCGGAAGCGGTGTTCCGCGTACGGGCTTCGACCGCCCGCCGCCGTTTCCCGCCGAAAGTCCCTGAAAGCGTCGTTCAGGAGCGATTTCCCATGCTGGTCAATGTGTCCGCAAACGGCTCAGGCACCTCCGTCCGTCCCAGCACCCCCGACAGGAGGACGCACGACGACGCCCCCGACACCGCCTCCGACTTCGCCCGGCTCGCGGCGATGGACGCGGGTCCCGAACGCGACCACGTCCGGGACGAACTCGTCCGGGCCTGGCTGCCCATGGCACACCGCATAGCCGGCCGCTTCCGCAACCGCGGTGAGTCGCTGGAGGACCTGCGCCAGGTCGCCGCGATGGGCCTGGTCAAGGCGGTGGACCGCTACGAGCCCGATCGGGGGGCGTTCGAGAGCTACGCCGTGCCCACCATCACCGGAGAGATCAAGAGGCACTTCCGTGACCGGATGTGGACGCTTCGCGTCCCCCGGCGGGTGCAGGACCTCCGCAACAAGGTGCGCGTGGCGCGGCGCGAACTCAGCCAGACCTCCGGAGGCGCCGCCGAGCCCTCCGTCGCCGACATCGCCGCCCTCGCGGGGCTCACGGAGGAAGAGGTCCAGGCCGGGATGGAGGCGCTCGACAGCTTCAGCGCGCTCTCGCTCGACGCCGAGATGGCCTCCGGCGACGACGGCTACAGCCTCGCCGACACCCTCGGGGCCCCGGACGCGGCGTACGACACCGTCGTGGACCGCGAGTCGGTCAAGGAAGGGCTGCGTCGGCTGCCCGAACGCGAGCGGGCCATCCTCTACATGCGCTTCTTCGAGGACATGACCCAGAACCGCATCGCCGACCGTCTCGGCATCTCCCAGATGCACGTCTCCCGCCTCATCAGCCGCAGCTGCGCGCGCGTCCGCGACGAGGCCCTCGGCCGCACCACGCCCTCCGCCTGACAACCCCCTGGAGAGAAACAGATGCTGATGCCCCATCCCGCGACCCTGCGCCGGCTCGTCGAGGAGTACGAGTCGGTCATCGCCCACGAGGGCGAGCGAGGCGATCCGCAGAGCGCTCGCCGCGCGCAGGACCTGGCGTACACGTTGTGCGTGTCCACGGGTACCCGCGACGTCCGCCGGGCCCTGGCCACGGCACGTGCACAGCTCGCCGCGGCGCAGACGACCGCGACCGCCGAGCTGTGCGGGGGGAACGTGACGACACTCCCGGGAGATCTCGGCGGTCATGGTCCGGGCGGGAGCGGGTATGCGGCGCTGCATGAACAGTGATGGACCCAACTGTCCCGAGTCGTCGATCCCGTACCTGCCATGACATCGATGGAACGCCACCCGCTCGCGCACCACGGCACCGCTCCCGTGGAACGGCCCTCCGCCCGGACGCCGGGGCCGCCGACCGCGATCACCACCGCCGCGGCGGCCCGCCGTCACGTGCGGGAGTTCGTGGGGGAGCGGTGGCGTTCCCCGGCCGGACCACCGACCGAGCAGTCGATGATCGATCTCATCCTCGTCGTCTCCGAACTGGTCACCAACGCGCTCCGGCACGGCGGCGGCATCGCCGGGTTCGACGTCGCCCTGACTCCTGAGGGCGTGCGGCTCAGCGTGCGCGACCACAGCGCCGCCGTGCCCGTGGGACTCCACGGGCCCGGCGTGCTGCCCCGCGCCCACGAGGGCAACGGCTACGGATGGCCGCTGATCAACCGGCTCTCCAGCGAGGTCGACGTGCGGTGCCGCGCGTCCGGCGGCAAGACCATCAGCGTGCTGGTGCCGCTGACCTGAGGTCCCCAGGACCTTCACCAGGACCTTCACCAGGGCCTTCACGAGGCCCTGGACCAGGGCTCCAGGGCTTCACCAGGGCAGGAAGACGTGGACGTCCTTGCCGTGGTCGTGCACCACCACGCTCACCTCGTCGCACAGCGTCTGGATCAGATACCAGCCGATACCGCCGCCGCCCTTGCTGGGGCTGAAGGGGCGCGGCGCGGGCGACGTCGTGCTCGTGTCCCCCAGCGTCACATGCACCCCGTCCAGGGTGCGCCGCATCGTCAGCTCGAACCGCCCCGGGGCGTACTGCACGGCGTTGGCGGCCAGTTCCGTGACCACCAGCAGGATGTCGTCCCAGTGCTCGACGGCGGCCGGCGGCGAGGTGCGCGAGAGGACGCCCAGGAACCCCTCCGCGGCCGTGCGCGCCCCCGTCACGTCGCCGAGTTCTCCGTCGAAGGCGGCGTGGCTGTCGTAGATCTCCTCGGCAGGCAGTTTGTCGTCCCTACGTGGTTCTGTTGACATCTCGTCGTCCCCCGCTCGGCTGCTTGAGGCGGACGCGATGGCGCGATCCCCTCCGACGCTCGTGTTTCCCGGGCGGAGAGCCGCTACGCGTGCGAAAGCGTAGGGATGTGTGAGGCCTTGGGGAAGACCATGGCCTTCCGTGGTCCCCCGGCGGCGTCGGCGCTCTACCGGTCACGGGCCTCACCGTCCTCGGCGGGCATCCGGAAGACCAGCAGGGCGACGTCGTCGTCGTTGTCGACGGGACGGGCGCGCTCCAGCAGCAGGTCGCAGAAGACATGGAGGGGCCGGTGGGCGAGGGCCGCCGCGTGCTGGCGCAGCCGGGCGAGGCCCCGGTCGAGGGTGTGCCCCGGGGACTCGATCAGACCGTCCGTGTACAGCACCAGCGTGGACCTCGGCGGGAGCGGGGTGAGCGTGTCGGTGCGGGCCCGGGTCAGGCCCGTGCCGAGCAGATGGTCGTGTTCCTCGTCCAGGAACCGGGACCTGCCGTCATGCGTGATCAGCAGCGGCGGCGGATGCCCCGCGTTGGTCCACCGGAGGGTCCAGGCGTCGTCGCTGCGCTCGACGCGGCCGAAGATCAGCGTCGCCATGGACGCCTCGGTCACGTTCACCACGGCCTGGTCCAGCCGCTCCACGATCGCGCTCGGCGGCTCCTTCAGCGCCCAGGCGTAGGCCCGGAGCATGTTGCGCACCTGCGCCATCCCGGCCGCCGCGTCGATGTTGTGTCCGACGACGTCCCCGATGGCCACCGCCGTGGACCCGTCGGCCAGCGAGAACGCGTCGTACCAGTCGCCGCCGACCTGGGAGGACTTCGACGCCGACTCGTAGCGCGCCGCCATCCGCAGCCCCGGCACCTCCGGCATCTGGGGCAGCAGATGGCGCTGCATGGTCTCCGCGATGTGCCGCTGCCGTTGGTACAGGCGCGCGTTCTCCAGCGCCAGCCCGGCCCGGCGGGCGATGTCGTCCAGCAGCGACAGCTCCGCCTCGGTGAAGGCCCCCGGCCGCTCGCTCAGGCCCAGCGTGAGAGCGCCGAGCACCGCGCGCGGTCCCCGGATGGGCGCGATGGCCGCCGAGTGGAGCCCCGTCTCCTCGAACAGCTTCTGCTGGGCGACCGTGATCCCCGAGTCCGCCGGCCCCTGGTATGTCTCCGGGCCGACCAGGGTCGAGGCCGCCCCGCGCAGGGCCCGGGACAGCGGCATGAGCGACTCCTCGTGCACCGGCGGGAGCGGCCCCTCCAACTCCTCGCGCCGCACCACCACGCCGTCGCGGTGGGTCACCACCATGGATCGCCAGACGTCGTCGCTCTCGGTGATCAGGTCCACGACGGCCCAGTCCGCCAGCCGTGGCACCACCAGCCGCACCAGGCGGGCGACCGCCTCCTCGGCGTCCAGGGTGGAACTCAGCCGGGTGGTCGTCTCGGCGAGCAGCGCCAGTCGGTCCAGCTGCGACAGCGCCGGCGACGCTCCGTCCACGACGGCACCGCTCTCCGGGGCGCCCTCGTGGAAGAGGACGAGCGCGCCGGTCGCGGTCCCGTCGAGCCTGCACGGGGTCACCAGCCAGGTCACCGGCAACAGCGTGCCGTCTCCGCGCAGGAACCACTCCCGGTCCCCAGCGCCCGTACGGCCGCTGAGGAACGCGCTCATCATCGAGCACGCCGCCCGTGGCATCGTCTGCCCGAGCCGGTCCCGGTGCAGCAGCTCGTGGGCGTCCCGCCCGACGAGTCCGTCGGCCGGGCGGCGGAGCAACTCCGCCGCCCGCGGGTTCACCGCGACGACGAGGCCGTTGTCGTCCACCACGTACATACCGGCGTGCACGAGATCGGGCAGCCCGTCGGGTGAGCGCACCACCGGACCCGGCGACCGCCGTTCGGTGTGATCCGGACTCCACGCGCTCATGCTCGGGTTCCTCCGACTCCGGTCGCGGACGCGACGGTCCTGGACGTCGACGGACGGTACCGCCGTATGTGCTGCACGCATTACCCCGTCCCCGACGACCTACGCGCACCAGGTCCCGAACCGCAGGTGGGAGCGGGTCGTCGGACCACGGGCGCCGCCGCGCGCCACGCACGGACGGCGACGTCCCGGACACAGTAGGCACACCGCGCGCCCCGGTCGGCACCGGGCCCACGGAGCGGACGGATCCGCCGGGGTCAGGCCTGGGTGTGCCGTACGCAGGCGGCGACGACCTCGCGCAGGCTCCCCGTTCGAGCCATCACCTCGCGCTGCACCCGGGCCCCGTTGCCGCGCCCCGTCAGCGCGGCGACGGCGTCCCGGACCAGGTCGGCGTCCCCGTGGTCGACGAGGGCCCCCTCGACGTGGTGGAGCAGTGAGCGGATCACCTCGAGGGCGGGCCGGGGCCGCATCGTGACGGGGTCCAGGAGGTTCTCCGACATCCCGGAGCGGGCGGCCCGCCAGGTGGCCAGCCGCAGCAGCCCCGCACTGTGGCCGAGCGGCTCCACACCGGCCCGCCACTCCCGGGCCGCGGTCTCCACGAGCCCCCGGGCGAGGGCCGCGACGAGGACCGCGGTGTCGGGGTGCAGACAGACGTCCGCGACCCTGATCTCGACGGTCGGATACCGCTGGGACAGCCGTGCGTCGAAGTAGATCATGCCCTGGTCGCGCACGACTCCCGTGGCGATCAGATCCGTGACGCACTGGTGGTACCGCTCGGGCGAGCCGAAGACGTCCGTCGGCCCGGCCATCGGCCACATGTCCCACACCTGGCTGCGATAGCTGGCGTACCGGCTGTCGTAACCCTGCCAGAAGGGAGAGTTCGCGCTCAGCGCCGTCAGCACGGACAGCCACGGCCGCATCCGGTCCAGGACCGCCACGCCCTCGTCGTCGGACTCGACGGACACATGGACGTGGCAGCCGCAGACCAGCTGCACCTGCGTGTGCAGGCCGAACTCCCGCGCCATCCACCGGTACCGGCTGTTCATGGTGATCGTCGGACTCACCGGCAGCGGCGACGTCGCCAGCGCCACGACCGCGCTGCCGAGCCCCTCGGCATGTCGGGCCGCGTCCTTGCGGCAGCGGACGATCTCGGCCCCCAGATCCGTCATCGACGACTGCGGGTGGGTGGCGAACTCCACCTGCTCGTCGTGCAGCTCCTTCTCGAACACGTCCTGGTCCGTGCCCTCCAGCGCTGCTCGCGCGAGCACCGCCGCGGCCCGCGCCTGCGGCTCTCCGGTCTGCGGGTCGACCAGGAGGAGTTCCTCTTCCACTCCGACGGTACGCACGTCATGTGGCCCTTCTGCGCTAGGTGGTGAGAGCCGTGTGCCCTCGGACGACGCCGGGACACCTCATCGGACGGCGTGCGGACCGGGTCCGTGTACGCGGCGGCGGCCCGGGTACCCGTGCGGCGTCCCGGGAGCCGCGCCGACAGGGCGCGGGTTCCCTGTCCGCGACACGGAGGAGGAGAACGTGACCAGCACCACCGAGACGGGCCGCGTGACCGGTACCGCAGACAAGGACTACAACCTGATCTGGTACGTCGAGGCCTGCCTCAACAACGCGCTGCGCCTCGAGTCGTACATCCAGGACGCGGAGCGGGAGAAGGACACCGAGGTGGTCGAGCTGTTCCGCAAGGCACAGGCCGACAGCCGCAAGGGCGCCGACCTCGGCAAGGAACTCCTGCGCCGGCGTCTGAGCGACTGACGGCGCTCCCGGGCCGCGCGCGGTCCGGGTGAACATCGCACGCTCCGTTCCCGGCACAGCGCCATTGTGGGCACGGTCCGGGCCGTCACGCGAACCGGAGGGCGGGCCCGGCGTGCCCCGGCGCGACCGGAGACGACAAGGGCGAAGGCCCACGGAGACGAGAACGACAAAGGCAAGGAGGTCATGTCCTCCTTGCCTGTCTCAACGTATAGCGCACCAGGGGGCTTGCGGCAAGGCCCTCCCCCTGCCGCAGAATCGCCGACCGAGGCGAGAAGCAGCGGCACAGCCGCACACATGGGGGGTTGAGATGATCGACGTGATCGTCGTCGGGGGCGGACCGACCGGGCTGATGCTGGCGAGCGAGTTGCGGCTGGCCGGGGTGGGCACGGTCGTGCTGGAGAGGCTGACCGAGCCGACCGGCGAGTCCCGGGGACAGGGACTGCACGCGCGCAGTGTCGAGGTGATGGACCAGCGCGGCCTGCTGGACCGGTTCCTCGCGGTCAGTGAGAAGTTCCGGGTCGGCGGCCTCTTCGGCGGCATCATGAAACCGTGGCCGGACAGCCTGGACACGGCTCACGCGTACGGCGTGGCCACCCCGCAGCCGGTCACCGAGCGCATCCTCCAGGAGCGCGCCCTGGAACTCGGCGCCGACATCCGGCGCGGCAGCGAACTGGTGGGACTCGACCAGGACGAGGACGGTGTGACCGCGCGACTGGCGGACGGCACGCGGTTGCGCGCCCGCCATCTCGTCGGCTGCGACGGGGGCCGCAGCATGGTGCGCAAGCTGCTCGGCGTCGGTTTCCCCGGCGAGCCCGCCACCGTCGAGACACTGCTGGGCGACATGGGGGCGACCGAGGACCCGGCGACGATCGCCGCGGTCGTGGAGGAGGTCCGCAGGACCCAGCTGCGGTTCGGCCTCGCCCCTCTCGGGGACGGGAACTACCGCGTGCTCGTACCCGCCGAGGGAGTGTCCGAGGACCGTACGACCCCGCCGACCCTGGACGAGTTCAAGCAGCGGCTCCGCGCCGTCGCGGGCACCGACTTCGGTGTCCACTCACCGCGCTGGCTCTCCCGGTTCGGCGACGCCACCCGGCAGGCCGAGCGCTACCGGGTCGGCCGGGTGCTGCTGGCCGGCGACGCGGCGCACATCCATCCGCCGACCGGCGGCCAGGGACTCAACCTCGGTGTGCAGGACGCCTTCAACCTGGGCTGGAAGCTGGCCGCCACGGTCAACGGCTGGGCGCCGGAGGGGCTGTTGGACACCTACCACGCCGAGCGGCATCCGGTCGCCGCCCGCGTGCTGGTCAACACCCGCGCGCAGATCACCCTGCTGGGTTCCGAGCCGGGACCGACCGCGCTGCGGGAGCTGTTCTCGAAGCTGATGGACTTCGAGGAGGTGAACCGGTACGTGACCGGGATGATCACCGGGGTCGACGTCCGCTACGACCTCGGCGACGGTCACGACCTCGTCGGCCGGCGGATGCGGGACCTGCGGCTGAAGCGGGGGCGTCTGTACGAGCTGACGCACGACGGCCGCGGCCTGCTGCTCGACCGCGGCGGCGCGCTCTCGGTGGAGGGCTGGGCTGACCGGGTCGACCACGTGGTGGACACCGCCGAGGACCTGGACGCGCCCGCGGTCCTCCTGCGGCCCGACGGCCACGTGGCGTGGGCCGGCGAGGACCAGCGCGAACTGCTCGACGGACTCGCCCGGTGGTTCGGGGCGGCCACGGGCTGAGCCGCGGCCGAGGGGCGGGCGCGCGCGGAGCGTGTGCCGCGTGGGCCGGCGTCGTCGCTCGGGCGGTTGTGGGGGGCCGGCGACACCGCGCAGGATGCTGCGATGACCCTGCCTCCCGCAGTCCGCCCGTACAGGCCCGGGGACCTCGACGCCGTCCACGACATCTGTGTCCGTACCGCCCACAACGGCGGCGACAGCCGTCCCGTCCACGCGGACCCCGACGTCTTCCCGGCGACGTTCGCCACCCCTTACACCCATCTCGAACCGGAGCTGACCTTCGTCCTGGACGACGGCCGCGGCCGAGCGGTCGGCTACATCCTCGGCACCGCCGACACCCCTGCCTTCGTCGCGGACTTCCGTGCGAAGTGGCTGCCCCTGGTGACCGAGCGCTTCCCGGTGCCCGTCGGTCCGGACACCTCCCCCGACGCGGCGATCGTCCGGCTCCTGCACCACCCCGAGCGCATGCTCCTTCCCGAACTCCTCCCGTATCCGGCCCACTTGCACATCGACCTCCTCCCCGCCTGGCAGGGCCGCGGCCACGGCCGGGCCCTCATGCGCACCTTCCTCCATGCCCTGCGCACCAGAGGTGTCCCGGCCGTCCACCTGACCATGCTCACCTCCAACACACCGGCCCGCGCCTTCTACGACCGTCTGGGCTTCCACGAGATCGAGGTACCGGACCCCGGGCCGGTGACCTGTCTCGGCCGTTCGACAGGGGAGTGACAGGCCCTCTGCGGCAGCTCACGTCCGGGCGTCAGGGCTTCGCCCGCACCAGACCCGCGTCGTAGGCCATGATCATGGCCTGGACGCGGTCGCGGGCGCCGATCTTGGCGGGGACCCGGCCGACGTGTTTCTTCACGGTGGACTCGGTGAGGACGAGACGCTCGGCGATCTCCGTGTTGGTCCAGCCCTGGCCGATGGCCACGAGCACCTCGTGCTCGCGTTCGCTGAGGGTCCGCAGCCTTGGATCGGGCGGCAGGGGCGTGCCGCTCGGGGCGAGGACCTGGTGGGCGTAGGCGTCGAGGAGCCGACGGGTCAGGCTGGGGGCGACGACGGCGTCCCCGGTGGCGACCGCGTGGATGCCGGCGACGAGTTCCTCGGGGCGCGCGTCCTTGAGGAGGAAGCCGCTGGCGTCGGCCCGCAGCCCGTCGTACGCGTACTCGTCGAGGTCGAAGGTGGTCACGATGAGGACGCGGGTGCGGCCGCCGGCGGCGACGATCCGGCGGGTCGCCTCCAGACCGTCCATGCCGGGCATACGGATGTCCATGAGGACGACGTCGGGCGCAGCCGGGTCGCCGAGCAGGGCGGCGGCGATGCCGAGCCGTTGCCCCATGCCGAGCGAGAGGGCCCCCACCCGCTTGCCGGCCACACTGGTCAGCCCGGCCAGCTCGATCACCTCGTCCACCCGGCGGCGCCCGATGCCGTGGGTGTGCGCCAGCCCCATCAGATGGTTGAGCGCGGTCCGGCCGGGGTGGACCGACCTGGCCTCCAGCAGCGAGCCGATCTCGTGCAGCGGCGCCGAGTGCCGGGCGTAGGAGCGTCCGTTGACGGTGACCGTGCCCCCGGTGGGGGAGTCCAGCCCGGTGATCATGCGCATGGTCGTGGACTTGCCCGCGCCGTTCGGGCCCAGGAAGCCGGTCACCTCACCGGCTCGGACGGTGAAGCTCAGCCGGTCGACCACCGTCTTGTCCCCGTACCGCTTGGTCAGCTCACGCGCTTCGATCATGGCAGGGGCCCTTGTCGTTCGCCTCGGACGGGGCCGCGATTCCCTCCGCGACCTCTGCCTGCGAACCCACGAGCCCGGCCGGCCGAGCCCCTGGGACCGCGGGGGACACTTCGGCCCGCCAGTGGTACCGGGGGTACCACTGGCGTGTCCTCCCTCGGTATCGACCGGACACAACGATCGGCACCCGGCGGTGCCCCTCAGGTGCCCGTCAGGTGCCCCTCAGGTGCCCTTCAGGTGACCGCAGTGCGGCTGCCGCGCCCCTCGCGAGCCCGTCGGCGAGCGCTCAGCAGGACCCGCAGGGTGCCCGCCACCGGCGGGGACGCGGAACCGCGCAACAGCCGGGCGCCACGGGCGGACGCCGCGTCCGCGGTCAGCAGCTCGATCCTGATGACCGAGTCCAGGAGGACCCCGCCGGGGCCTTCCCCGAGCACGGGCAGTTCGCGGGCCGCACGCAGGCAGACGCGGGCCGCCTCGATCTGGTCCTCCACCAACTCCCTCAGGCCCGCCGAAGCCCGGCCCGACGCGAGGTCCTCGACGGTGACCGAGAAGCGTGCCAGTGTCTCGGCCGGGATGCCCAGGCGGCCTTCCGGCAGGTCCTCGGCCAGGTCGTTGACGAAGTCCAGCCGCTGGCTGCCCTCCATGAGCGTCCGGCACGCCGCCCGGAACCGTCCGTCGTCGGCCTCCGGGCCCAGCAGCGACGCCACCAGCATGAACGCGGGGAGCGAATAGGCGTCCACGTAGGCCTGGTAGTCGGCCTCGGTGGCGAAGCCGGTGAACTCCAGATCGGTGGTGGCGGTGGACAGATACTCCTCGACCGTCTCCCGCAGCCGTGGATACGCCGCCGTGGTGTGCAGCAGAGCGCGGATCAGCGGATCGTCGCTCGTCCCGGTGTCCAGCGCCTTGCGCACCTCCTGCTCCCACGAGGCCCACGCCGCGACCCGCTGCGGCTTCGGGCCGGTGTCCAGCAGGTCGTCCCCGTGGTGCATCACCGCCGTCGCCGCCACGGCATGGGGCAACATCCGCCGTGGCAGCAGCAGTCGGGCCGCGAGATACGAGGTGCGCCGGGCACGCGCCACCAGGTCCCGCTGTTCGTCGTAGTCCTGCCGCAGCCCCGGCTCCCGGATGCCCGCCGCGTCCAGACTCCGTCTCCACACGCTCATGCGCCGATCGTAGAGAACCCGGAGCCTCGCGGTGCCGGCCGCTGGTCCGTCGCCGACCGCGCCCGCGTCGGCGACCGCCCTCCCGCACGTCCCGTCACCGAACGGGAGGAGGAGATCCTCGAACTCGTCGCCGAGGGCCTCACCTCCGAGGAGATCGCCCCTCTCCTCGTCATCGGCGCCAAGACCGTCGAACGCCACCGCGCCAACCTCCCGCAGAGACCGGGCATGCGCGACCGTCTCGAACCCACCCGCTACGCCATCCGCACGGGCCTGACCGAGCTGATCAGGACGCTGATCAGCCTCCGGAGGAGGCGGCGCGTCTCTCGCCGCGCGAGACCCGCCGTTGGTTCGGCCGTCGTGCCTTCGAGTCCGGGCGGACACGGCGAGGGAGCCGCCCGACATCGATGTCGTGACGGCTCCCCGGCGTGTCGTGCGTGGTGCCGCTACTTCTGCTTCCAGGCCCAGTGCAGCCGGTCCAGGCCGCTCTGGTTGTTCACCTTCAGGCTCAGACGGGTGCCCGTGCCCTGGAGGGTGGTGAGGGAGTAGGTGTCACCGTTGCGCAGCCCCGGCCAGTAGACCGAGCCCAGGCGCAGCTCCCGGATGGTGTCGGTCGCGGCCTGGATGTAGGCGACCTCGTTGGAGCCGTTGACCGGGCCGTTGTAGTCCAGGCCCGTGGTCATGGAGGCGCCGAACTCGTCGAGGACGGTGCGCGAGGCGCAGGTGCCGATGCGCTCCTTGAAGTCGGCCTTCCACTGGTCGACGCTGGTCCAGTCGGTGTGCCAGAAGCCGTAGTTGTGCAGGGCGATCCGGGTGCCGTCGAGCCGGCTGTCGGCACAGACCGGCTTGACGTCCTCGCTGTACTTGATGCCACCGATGAGGACCCGGTCGCGGGGGATCGAGCGGTGGGTGGCCAGCCAGCGCGCGGCGACGTCGCGCCACTCCTGCGAGGTGTAGCCGAACGGCTCGTTCATCGGCTCGAAGTACACCTTGCCGTTGCGGCCGTACGCGGAGGTGATCCGCGCCCACATACGGTCCCAGGAGGCCTGGTCGTCGATCTTGCCGTCCTTGGCGTTGTCGGCCTCCCAGTAGCCCAGGATGACCTTGAAGCCCTTGGCGGTGGCGGCGTCGATCGCGGCCCGGTACGACTTCCAGAACGGGCCGTTCACGGAGGTGGGGTTCACCGGCAGGCGGACCGTGTTGGCGCCCAGCTCGGCGAACCCGCCGACGATCGCCCGTGACTTGGCGTACGTCGTGGCGTAGCTGTCGGTGGTGGACAGTCCCGAGGGCACGACCGCGTCATCGGCGTAGTTGTCGCGCGGGTCGGCCCAGTTGACGCCGCGGAAGTCGCTGACCGGTGGCGGCGAGGCGTGGCGGGAGGCGGCGGCTGCGGGAGCGGCGGACGCGGGGGAGGCGAGGACTCCGCCGAATGCCGTGACGCCGGCCAGCGATGCCGCGAGGCAGGCTGTCCCGCGATGGTTCTTTCGTGGCACCAGATCCCTTTCTGGGCAGTTGCGTCCGCGAAACCCGGCTTGCAGGTCGGCGGCTCTGTGGCTCCCGCAACGTAGAAGAGATCTCGAACAGAGGTCAACACATCTGCACACCAAATTTCATCAAGAACGCAGAATCACCTGTCGCCGAAAGCCAGTTGCGACCCGGTGAGCCGGACCCGGATGCCGTCCTCCTCCACGCGTACGTCACGCAGTCGCACGTTCCCGCGCTCGGGTTCCGGCAGTTGGAAGGAGAGGGACAGCCGGTCGGCGAGGGCGGGCCGGGTGAGCCGGGACAGGGCGTCGAGCAGGTCGGCGTCGATGCCCAGGGCGCGCAGTACGGCGGGGTTCTCCAGGGCCAGATCGATGAGGTTGAGGCTCTGGGCCTGGCGGGCGAAGCGCGGGGATCCGGTCAGTTCGGCGAGTTCGCCCTCGTCGGCGAGGACCTCGCGGGCGGCGGCGTCCGACATGCCCAGCCGCCGTACGATCGCCGGCACCGACAGCAGTGCCTTCGCCCTGCGCGTCTCCCGGGCGAGTTCGGCGGAGGCCTTCGGTGTCAGATGCAGACCGTCCGAGGCGCGCGTGCCGGGGCGGTACGTGGCGACGTCCCCGATGTCCAGGCGCATGCCGCCGATCTCCGTGGCGATGCCCCGCTCGCCCTGCCGCCGGATCGTGGCCTCGGCGCGCAGCCGCAGATCACGTCCGGTGACCGGCAGGGTGCCACGCGCCCGGACCCGGTCACGGCCCTCGCCGGTGAACGTCACCTGGGAAGCGCCGAGTTCGCGGTTGAGATCGGCGAAGGACAGCAGGACGTCGCCGTCGAGACGGGGGACGTCGGCGCCGCGCACGGACGTGAGACCCTCGGCGTCCAGGCGCACGTCATGGGCCGTCGCCGACACCTTCGCCAGCGACACCCTGTCGGCCGCGACGTCCGGCACGGTCAGCCGCACCGAGTCCAGCCGCTTGTCGGCGAGTTGGGTGAGGAAGGGGAAACCGCCGATCTCCACCTCGGGCGCCGCGGCCAGGTCCAGCCGGTCCTCCAGGGCGTCCGCGGCCCGGTGTTCCGCGTACAGCACCGCCCACCGGTCCGCGAGGCCGGCGAACGCGGCGAGAACCATCAGGCCCACGACCGCCTTCGCCGCGAGCGGCAGCCCGGCGAACCGTCCCCGGCGCCGCCGGCCGCCCCGCCGGTGCACCGGCGGGGCCCACTGCGGCTCCTGCTCCTCCTCGCCGCCGCGTCCGATGGTGTCCTCGTCGAAGAACTCCTCCAGGGAGGTCACTTCCAGAGGACCGTCGTCGAGGGCGCCGAGCTCCTCGTAGGGGTTGCGCGGCACGTCGGAGCGATCGTCGGACATCTGATGCGGATCGGTGCGGTGGGGGGAGCGCATCGCCTCATCCGAACATGTCCACCACCCCCGCCCGCAACCTGAACCCCGTGTATGCGATGTAGTTCACGATCGCGACGGGGGGTGGGTAAGGCGGCCGACCCCGGGCAGGAGCGGGAGCTGACCTTCTGTCACTGGCGGTGCCCGTTCCCGTACAGTCCGTGCTGCGAGAATGTGGCGCACAGCCGACTCGCCGGTTGAGCGGCCGTGCGGGCGGGCGAGCAGGCGATCAGGGGGTAGACACATGGACACCGAAGCCGGTCCCGGCTCTCTTCCGCACCTTCCCGCGACGGGGCGACCCGTCCCGGAGGCCGAGCCGGGCCTGGTGGCGCGGTGGCGGTCGGAGGGCGGTGAGCTGCTCGATCTGCTGACGCTGGTGCGCGAACAGCTCGGCGGGGTCGCGGCGTTCCGCCTCGGGCCGACTCCCACCGTCCTCGTCACCGACCCGCAGGCGGTGCGGCACGTCCTCGCCCTGCGGCCGGAGCGCTACGTCAAACGCTCGCACCGCGCCCGGCTGCTGATCGGCGACGGCGTCCTGGCCGCCGACGGCGCGGCGTGGAAGCGGCAACGCCGATTGCTGCAGTCCCAGTTCACCGGTACCGGTATGCGCCGCTACGAGCAGCGGATCACCGCCGCCGCCGACACCACCTCGGCACGCTGGGAGACGTACGCACACACCGGGCAGACCTTCGACGTCGGCCAGGAGATGCGCCGCTTCGCCCTGGACACCATCTGGCGTTCCCTCACCGGCCACCCCCTCGACGACGCGACCCAGCGCGAACTGGCGGCCGTGGAAACCGTGGGGGCCGCCCTGCCCACCCTGCCCGCCGACGCCGCCGAGGCCCGGGACGCCGTCGCCGACGACCTCGCCCGGATCGACGCGGTCGCCCGGCGCGCCATCGACGCCGCTCGCGGCGGCGCGGCGGGTCCCCACGGTCCGGGACTGCTGCACGTGCTGACCGACGCCTCCACCGAGCACCCCGAGTACACCGACCAGCTGATCCGCGACGAGTTCGTCACCCTGCTGGCGGCCGGACACGAAACCACCGCCACCACCCTGACCTGGCTCCACCTGCTCCTCGACCGGCACCCGGAAGCACGCGCACAGGCACTCGCCGCCGGAGACGAGGGCTCCACGGAGCGCCGCCAGGCGGTCCAGGCCCTGATCCACGAGACGCTCCGCTTCTATCCGTCCGCCTGGATCCTGGCCCGCCACGCCGCCGAGGACGACGTCCTGGCCGGTCACCTCGTCGAGGCGGGCTCCGACCTCCTGGTCTGCCCGTACCTCACCCATCGCGACCCCGCCCTGTGGCCGGACCCCGAGCGCTTCGACCCTCGGCGCTTCACCTCCCCGGGCGGCCGCCCCACCCATCCGGGCGCGTACTTTCCCTTCGGCATCGGGCCCCGCGCCTGCCTCGGCCTCCAGTTCGCACTGCGTGAGGCGACGGTTCTCCTCGAACAACTGCTGCCACACGCCCCGGTCTTCCACTCCGTCCCCCCGAAGGCCGTCCACGGCATCACGGTCCGCCCCGACGGCCCCACGCCCGCCGGCCTGGAACCGCCACGGGGGTGAGGGGGGCCGCCCGTACCGGACCCGCCCGGCCTCAGGCGTCGGCCGGGCCGTAGAGGGCCGCCGGCGCGCCGGTGCGCAGGGCCCAGTACCGGTCGCCGTAGGACCAGTGCCACCACTGTGTGGGGTGGTTGGTGAGACCGGCCGTGATGAGCGCGGCGGACAGCGTACGGCGGTTGCGGCGGGCGGCGGCGGTGACGTCCGCGGCGGACGTGCGGCAGGCGCCGTCGCTCTCCCCGGGGCTCGCGTGCACGGGAGTCCCCAGGTCGAGTTCGGCACCCGCGGTGGTGCACAGGGTCAGATCGACGGCGGCGCCGGCGACATGCGGGCCGAGCTCGGGCGGCGACAGCGAACGGCTCGCCCGGGAACGCAGATACGACTCGGACCAGTCGGGGTGCGAGGCGCGCAGCTCGGCCGCGTACCGTTCGAAGCGGCTCTGTTGCAGGGCGAGGGGGCGGTAGCCCTCCGTGACCAGCAGGCGCAGCCCTTCGGGGAGCAGCCGGGCGGCACGGGCCAGTCGCCACGCGGCCCCCTCGCGCAGCAGGGCGTAGGCGCCCGCCGGATCGGCGAGCCGGGTGTCGACGCGGAGGAAGGACAACTCCCGCATGTCCACCAGGGGTTCATGGGTCTCGTGGACCGGGACGCCGGCCACGCGGGGGTCGTTCATGAGGATGATCTCTGACATCACAGTCCTGTGGGGAGGTGGCGCGTCGCACCGAGACGCCCCCGGGGCCGGTCCGACGACCGACCCCGGGGCTCCCCCGTGGATGCCTGGCTCTCGTTGCCCGCCGCTCGCTACTTCTTGGGCGTCACGTAGCCGACGACGTCACCGGCCTTGGTGTTGTACCGGGTGCGCTGGTAGACACCCTCGGTACCGCCGTTGCCCTTCTTGGTGGTGTTCCCCTCGATGGTCGTCAGAGCCTTGGTCTTGGGGTTGTAGCCGATGACGATGCCGATGTGGTCGACGTCCCAGCCGTTGTTCCCGAGGCTCGGCGTGCCGCCGTCCCAGTCGTAGAGCACCGCGTCGCCGACCTTCGGGACGTAGGACCCCCGGGCGTGCCAGGTGCCGATGGACTTGCGGGCCCGGTAGAAGGAGCCGGCGAAGGCGTCGGTGCCCTTCTGGCGGGCGCCGGCGTTCTTCCAGACGTAGCGGACGAAGTCGGCGCACCAGTTGTTGGTGCGCCACTGCAGCCCGCCGACCTTCTTGCAGTTGCCGACCGACCCGCTCTTCGGGGCGGTGGCGACGGCGCTGTAGTAGTTGCAGTTGCCGGCCCTCTCACGGTTGCGCGGCGAGAGGTTCACCTGCTGCTGCGCCTTGGTCTTGATGGCCGTCTGGAGCGAGACCGCCGCCGCGGCGGAGGACGACCGCGGTGACGCCGTCGCGGCCGAGGCCGCCTCCGCGGTCAGCGCTCCGCCCGCGAGGGCCGAGATCAGCAGCAGAGCGGCGGCGCGTCGCGCCGGCGCCCCGGCCGTGGCGGGCTTGGTGGTGTCGGTCTTGATCGTGCTGGACATCGGAAGTCCTTTCCCCGTGGAATCCCCGTTGGTGCCGGGGGAGTTCGGGTGGCTCCCGTTCCCCTCCGACACCAAGAAGCTTCGCCGGGCCCTCTACAACTTCCCTTCAGGTCTTCTTGACGTCCTCGCGGGCCCTTCTTGAAGCGTCTCCCGTGCCTCGTGCACCTCGTACGCGGTGAACACCTCCACGGCCTCCTCCCACAGGGCCCGCGCCCCCTTCTCGTCACCGAGGCGGTCCCGCAGTTCCGCGAGGGAGCGCAGGGTGCGGGCCCGGGGCAGCGGAAGCCGCAGGATGTCCCAGAGGGCGACGGACTCGGTGAGATGGGCCTCCGCCTCGGTCAACCGCCCCTCGGCGGTGGCGCATTCGCCGAGGGTGCGCCGGACCAGTGCCTCGCCCCACCGGTCGCCGTACGTCCGGCACACGTCGAGCAGGCCGGCCAGGTCCGCCGCCGCCTCCCGGGTGCGTCCGAGCCTGAGACGTGCCTTCGCACGGGCCTGCGCGGCGTACGCGCTCATCAGACGGTCGCCGAACCGCTGGAGGATCGCCAGGGCCTGACCGGAGAGTGCCTCGGCCGCCGCGTACTCGCCGAGCGCGCGGCGCAGCAGCCCGTACGTCCGCAGAGCGAGCGCCTCGCCACGCCGGCTGCCGAGGCGGCGGTAGGCGGCCAGGGACTCGTCGACGAGGACACGGGCGGTGGTGTACTCGCCGAGTTCGAGATGGACCGACCCGGCCAGACGACAGGCCAGGCCGAGCCCGGCGGTGTCGTCGAGCCGTCTGAAGTCGTCGATGGCGCGCGTGAGTTCGCGCGCCGCGTCCCGTAACCGGCCCTGTTCGCGGTAGGTGCCGCCCAGGCCCGCGAGGGCCGCCGCGTGGCCGCGGGTGTCGCCGAGTTCGGCACACAGCCGGACGGCCTGCCGGTAGTGGTCCACGGACTCGGTGAAGTCGTCCTGCTCGTAGCGGAGTTGGCCGAGGCCGATGAGCAGCAGCGCTTCCCCGGCCCGGTCCTCGGCGCGACGTACGGCGGCCAGCGCGGCCTCATGGGTACGCGACCACGAGTCGAAGCGGCTGTTGACGATGTAGGCGGACGAGCACAGGGTGACCGCGGCCTCGCGGGCGAGGGCGTGCAGGTCCATGGCGGCGGCCCGCTCGACGGCGGTGGCGATCGCCCCGGCCTCCGCCTCGAACCACGCGGTGGGATCGGCCAGCACCTGTTCGGCGGCCCGTTCGCCGACCGGCCACAGGGTGCTCGGGTCCTGGAGCACCACCTCCCCGGAGGGCCCCGCGGCCGTCGCCCGTGCGGTGAGCCACAGCCAGGCGCCCAGCGCACGCCCGAGGGCGGCGGCCCGCTCGGCGCGCGGTTCCTCCGCCTCGGCCCGCTCGGCGGCGTACACCCGGACCAGGTCGTGCAGTCCGAAACGCGGCTGACCGGCCCGGTCGACACCGGTGAAGTGCAGCAACTGCGCGTCGACGAGCCGGTCCACGACGTTCTCGGCGTCCTCGGTCTCCGGCAGGTCCAGCAGCGCGGCCACCGTCCAGGCGGCCACGTCGGGTGCGCCGAGCAGACCCAGGCGCCGCAGGGCGGTGCGGCCCAGGTCGTCCAGGGCGTCGTAGCTGAGCCCGAGGCCGGTACGCACCTCCAGGTCGCCGACGGTGAGTTCGTCGAGGCGGCGGCGTTCGTCGGCGAGTCGGTCGGCGAGCGTACGAGGTGTCCAGTGGCGGCGGGTGGCGAGGCGGGCCCCCGCGATGCGCAGGGCCAGCGGCAGTCCGCCGCAGAGGGCGACGATCCGGCGCGCCGCGTCGGGGTCGCTCCGGACGTGCTCGTCTCCGGCGATCCTGGCGAGGAGTTCGCTGCCCAACTCGGCGTCCAGGACGTCGAGTCCGGTGCGGGCCGCGCCGTCGAGGCCCGCCAGCCGGGCACGGGAGGTGATCAGCACCCCGCAGCTCGCGCTGCCGGGCAGCAGCGGCCGTACCTGCGCCTCGCTGCCCGCGTCGTCGAGGACCAGCAGTACCCGGCGGCGGGCGAGCAGACTGCGGAACAGGTCGCCGCGTTCGGCGGGGCCCTCGGGCGGCTCGGTGCCCATCGCGCGCAGCAGCCGCGCCAGCACCTCGGCGGGCGGCACCGGATCGCTGAAGCCGTGCAGTTCGGCGTAGAGCTGGCCGTCGGGGTAGTCGGCGGCGATCCGGTGAGCGACCTGGACGGCGAACGCCGACTTCCCGACGCCGCCGGGCCCGGAGACGACCGCGACCGGTATCGCGTCACGCGGTCCGGTCAACAGGGCCGACAGCTCGGCGAGTTGCCTCTCCCGGCCGGTGAAGTCGCCGATGGCGGGGGGCAGAAGGGCGGCCCGGAGGAAGGGACCGGACCGCGTCGGAGCCGGACCGGCCGGGCTGCCGGCATCGCCGACGGGCCCCTCCGGGGTGGTGCCATCGAGACGTTGTGTGTCGTCGAGAGGCCGGGCGGACTCAGGGTGTCGTGCGGACTCCGGATGGCCCACGGAACGCGGACGCTGTGCGACGTCCGCCCCTTCGGGGCTGCCCGGGGCCGGGTGGGCCGGTCCCTCCGTCCGGCGGAACCGTCCCTGCGCCGGGGCGGTGGGCGGCATCAGCCCCGGGTCCGACCGCAGGATCGCCTCGTGCAACTGACGTAACGCCGGGCCCGGGTCGATGCCCAGTTCGTCGGCGAGTACGGCGCGTCCCTCCGCGTACGCCGCGAGCGCGTCGGCCTGGCGGCCCAGCCGGTAGAGCGTGAGCATCAGATGTCCGCGCAGCCGTTCACGCGTGGGATGGGTGCCGACCAGCGCCGTCAGCTCGGCGACCAGGTGCTGTTCGCGGCCCGGGGCGGCGAGGTCGGCGGAGATCCGGTCCTCCAGGGCGGCCTGACGCGCCTCCTCCAACCGCTCGGCCTCGACACGCAACGCCCGGCCCACTCCGCCGAGAGGCGATCCACGCCACAACTCCAGCGCCTGTCCCAGCAGTTCGGAGGCGCCCCGGTGATCGCCGATGGCCGCCCGGTCGCGCCCCGCCGCCGTGAGCCGCTCGAAGTCCCGCAGGTCGAGCCGGTCCCGGTCGCCGTCCACCCGCAGCAGATAGCCGGGCGGGCGCGTCTCGATCCCCTCGGCTCCGGTCGGCAGAGCGCGCCGCAGTCCGGAGACGTACGTCTGCACGAGCGCGCGTGCGGAGTCCGGTGGCTCGTCGCCCCAGACCGTGTCGATCAGTGCCCCGGCGGAGACCACCCGGCCCGGCCGCAGCAGCAACGCGGCCAGCAGTGCGCGGGGTTTGGGCCCGCCGAGCGGAAGACGGCGTCCGCCGGACCAGACTTCCACCGGGCCGAGCAGTCGGTACTCCAGGCTCACGTTGGCCCCCGTTTCCGCAGCGTTGCGCGTGCATGCCAAATGTTGGCGGCTCGGCATCGTACGCATCCGGTATACGGGGGGTCATGGAGGACATGCGAGTCTCTTCCAGACCTGTTGCCGTTCCGTCGCATCAGGAAAGCCCTCCCCTCCCTCGGCAAGGGCCCCGACGCGCGAATTCGGCTCGGACTCGCCCGCGGCCTCGGCCCGTGGCCCGGGTCGAGGGCGTAGCCTGCGGCGGGCCGACGCCTGACGAGGAGCCGTTCGTGACCACCCCTGAAGCGACGAGACCCCACCCGCGCAACTCGGGCCTGCGGGTCGACCTCAACCCTGCCGCCGCCGTCGCACGCAACGCCCGCTACCAGGGTGCCTCCGTCGTCATCCGCTATCCGGGCGGTGACCTCACCTACGCCGAACTCGACGACCGGACCGCCCGTCTGGCCACCGTCCTGGCGCACGGCGGCATCGGTGACGGAGACCGGGTCGCCCACTTCGGCCTCAACAGCAGTTCCTTCCTCGTCACCCTGCTGGCCGCCCACCGGCTGGGGGCCGTCTTCGTCCCGGTCAACTTCCGCCTGGCGGTGGCCGAGTTGGAGGCCGTCCTCGTCCGCAGCGGCGCCACCGCTCTCGTCTGCGAGGAGGGACACCGCGAACTCGTCGACGAGATCCGCGACCGGACCGCTCTCACGCGGTTCCTCCTGGTGGACGACGACCCCGAGGCGCCGACCGGCGGCGCGGCGGGCTGGGAGCCGTGGGCGCCGCTCCTCGCCGACGCCCCGCCCACGGCCTCCGTGGCCGCGAAGTCCGCCGACGACCCGGCGATCCTGATGTTCACCTCCGGCACCACCGGCACGCCCAAGGGCGTCCTGCTCACCCACGGAAACGTCTGGTGGAACGGGGTGAACGTCGAACTGCAGCTCGACACCCGCCGCGGCGACGTCACCTACGCCGCCGCCCCGCTGTTCCACATCGGCACCCTGAACAGCTTCGTGCTGCGGACCCTGGTGCGCGGGGGCACGGTGGTCGTCAGCCGCGGGTTCGACCCGCGGAGGTGTGCCGACGACCTGGTCACCCACCGGGTCAACTCCATGTTCGGCGTCCCCCAGATGTTCGCCGCCCTGGCGAGAGAACCCGGCCTGTTCGAGCGGGACCTGAGCCATCTGCGGTCGATCGTGGTCGCGGGCGCGCCGGTACCGCCGTCGCTCATCGAGCTCTACGCCCGGCACGGCGTCCTGCTCCAGCAGGCCTGGGGCCTGACCGAGACCGCGCCGTTCGCCACGCATCTGCCGGTGGAGCGCACCCTGGAGAAGCTCGGCTCCGCCGGCATTCCCATGCCGTTCACCGAGGTCCGGGTGGTCGACGTGGTGACCAGCGCCCCCCTGGGGCCGGGGGAACCGGGAGAGGTCGTCGTGCGCGGCCCCAATGTCACCGCCGGCTACTGGAACGACCCCGAGGCCACCCGCGCCGCCTTCGACGAGCAGGGCTGGTTCCACTCCGGCGATGTCGGCCACCTGGACGAGGACGGCTGTCTGTACATCGTCGACCGGCTCAAGAACATGATCATCAGCGGTGGTGAGAACGTCTACCCCGCCGAGGTCGAGCGCGTCCTCGCCGCCATGCCGGGCGTCGTGGACGTCGCCGTCGTGGGCATCCCCGACGAAGAGTGGGGCGAGGCCGTGCAGGCCGTCATGAGCGTGGACGGCACGAGGGAGATCACTCTGGAGGCCGTCCACGCCTACACGGCGGGCCGGCTGGCCCGGTACAAGCTGCCCGGGCGCCTGACCATCGTGCCGGCCGTCCCGAGGAACGCCTCCGGAAAGCTGGACAAGGCCGGCGTCCGGCGTCTGGTCGAAGAGGCGGACTGAGCGAGAGCGCGCCCGGTGGCGGGGGACGAGGCGGACGGCCCCGCAGGGGAGCGTCGTGGCACCGGTCACCGGGCCGTCGCACACAGCGGAACGGGTGCGACAAAGGCCCTATGGGGGCTCACATCCCCACGACGGGAGCCGGAGGGCCGGTGCGCGGCGCCAGGTGCGCGGCGCGCGCGGTGCCGGTCGGGCGGCTCCCGTCGTGCTCCTGGTCACCGGTCAGAAGTCGTCCGGTGTCCTGACGCGGTCGCGGATCCAGACGCCCGCGGGCTTGAGGGAGGACGTGCCGGCCCACGGTCCGTCGCCGGCGCAGGTGCCCTGCTTGAAGACGGCTCCACTGCGGTGGTCGTCGGAGAGGTTCCAGTTGACCCAGCTGATCTTCTTGGCCGCCAGGAGATCGAGGTAGCGCTGCGACATGGCGAAGTCGTTCGCGCCCTCACCCGCGTAGTTCTGGGTGCCGAACTCGGTGACGAAGACGGGTATCCGGTCGGCCGCGCGGGCAAGGGTCCGCAGGTACTCGTCCCGGTGCGAGTACGCGTAGAAGTGGAACGTGTACATGATGTTGGCCGCGTTCACCGGGTTGTCGACCACCTCGGACTCGTTGGCGCCCTCCGACACGCCGAGCGAGGACCACGCGCGGGTGCCGACCAGGATCGGGGTGTCCGGGTCCTTGGCCCTGATGACGGGGATGAGCTGTTCGGCGTAGCTCTTGATGCGGGGCCAGCTCACGCCGCTGGGTTCGTTCGCGATCTCGTACAGCAGGTTGTTCTTGTCGCGGTGGCGCTGGGCGATCTCGGAGAAGAAGGTCTTGGCGCGGGCGAGGTTGTGGTGCGGGTCGCCCGGGTCCAGCATGTGCCAGTCGACGATCACGTACATGCCCCGGGCCGTGGCCTGCTCGATGGCCGAGTGGACCAGGTCGGTGAAGCGGCGCGGATCGGTCTCGTAGCCGTCCTCCTGGATGTACATCGAGACGCGCAGGACGTCCGCTTTCCAGTCGGTGGCGAGGGCGTTGAGCGAGCCGCTGGTGACGCACTGGCTGTACCACTGCAGACCGTGCGTGCTCATCCCTCGCAGCTGGATCGTTTTTCCTTGCTGGTTGCAGAGCTTGGTGCCGCAGACCTTGAGCTGTCCGTTGGCGGCGACGGGGGTCGGGGCGGCCGCCTCGGCGGGGGCGGACCGCGCGGTCGTGGGGGTGAGGACGAGGCCGAGGAGCAGCAGCGCGGCGACGAGCGGAACGGATCGTGCCGGTCTCATGGGGGACTCCTGCCAACTGGTAGGAAACTTTCCTAACAGAAAGGGAATTAGCAGTTGGTCCGGACCTTTGCAAGAGATGCGGCAGCCCGCATGCCCGCGACGTCGGGCCGCGTCGGCCCTCGGCCGTCAGCCCTCGGGGGCGTCGAGGCCGTTCACCAGGCCGCGCAGGACGGGACCGTACTCCTGGTGGGCGAGGGCGAAGGCCATCTGGGCGACCAGGTAGTCGGCCGGGTTGCCGGTGTCGTACCAGCGGCCCTTGATGACCTGTCCGTACACCGCGCGGGTCGCGGCGTAGGCGTTGATGGCGTCGGTCAGGTAGACCTCGCCGGTCCGGTGCTCGTACCAGCGTCGGGTCTGCTCGCGCAGTTCGTCGATGATGCCGGGGGTGACGACGTAACCGCCGATGGCCGCGTACGCCGAGGGCGCGGCGGCGGGCTCGGGCTTCTCGACCAGGCCGGTGATGCGCAGTTGGCCGTCGCCGAGGTCCTCCTTGACGATGGGCACGCCGTAGCGCTGGGACTCGGTGGGGTCCATCGGCAGGAGGGCCAGCACCGGGCAGCCGGTCTGTTCGTAGGCGCGGATCAGCTGCTGGGCGCGGGGGACCTCGGCCACGAAGACGTCGTCGGGCCAGAGCACCAGCACCGGCTCGTCACCGAAGGCGCGGGCGGCGTTCAGCACCGGGGTGCCGTTGCCGTACGGGCCGTACTGGTCCAGATAGGTGATGTGGCCCTGGCGGGCAAGCTCCGCGACCTCCTCGACCGCGTCCGCGTAGGCCGTCTTGCCGTCCTCGCGGAGCTGCTCGACGAGGGCCGGGTTGGGCCGGAAGTGGTCCTGGATGAGGCTCTTCCCGCCGGAGACCACGATGGTGATGTCCGTGATGCCGGAGTCCACCAGCTCGCGCACGGTGTGCTCCACGACCGGCTTGTCGCCGACCGGCAGCATCTCCTTCGGAATCGCCTTGGTGAGGGGCAGCAGACGGGAACCGAGGCCGGCGGCGGGGATCACAGCCCTGCGAATCGTCGGGGACATCACGTCTCTCTTGGTCGAGCGGCACACCGGACCGGTTGGCACGGCGACCTGGCCACCCACGGTCGTGCGTGCCCGCTGGAAAGCCTACCCAGGCCCTCCCCGGGCCCGCGCCCCGTCCCGGACCGAGGCGGTGCGAGGCGTCCGGCGGCCGCATATTCGATTGCCGCCGGCCGGTCCGGCCCGATAGGAAGCTCGCATGCTGCGAGGTGCCAAGGTCGGGCTCAGGGCCCGGCACGAGGACG
This sequence comes from Streptomyces gottesmaniae, assembly GCF_031845845.1. Lineage (NCBI taxonomy): Bacteria > Bacillati > Actinomycetota > Actinomycetes > Kitasatosporales > Streptomycetaceae > Streptomyces > Streptomyces gottesmaniae. Next base: position 117,858 of record NZ_JAVRFJ010000013.1, on the reverse strand, counting down.
ACAATCCGATTCTGCGGGCCGAGCTCTACAACGACGTGGCCAACGCCTCGCGGGCCGAAGGCAGGCCATGGCGGCCGGTCGGGCCCGACTCGAAGGACCCGCGGCTCGTGGTGGACGACGAGGAGCAGGGACGAGTCCCGTTCTCCGTGGTGGAGCCGGCCGACGGGACGCTGGTCGGCATCGCGGCCCTGTGGGGCATCGACAACCACAACCGGACCGCGCACATCGGGCTGGGGCTGCTGCCAGCCTCCCGGGGCAAGGGCTACGGCACGGACGTGGTCTCGGTGCTGTGCCACTACGGTTTCGTCGTGCGCGGCCTGCACCGGCTGCAGATCGAGACGCTGTCGGACAACTTTGCGATGCTGGGCGCCGCCGAGCGCAACGGCTTCGTCCGCGAGGGCGTGCTGCGCTCCTCGGCCTGGGTGATGGGCGAGTTCCTGGACGAGGTACTGCTGGGACTCCTCGCCCAGGAGTGGAAGCCGGACGCGACGGGCGAGGAGTAGGCCGGGCGCGGGCCCCGTCGCACCGGCCGGGCTGGTGGTCCCCGGCCGGCTCCTCGCGGACGACGTCGGCGCGGCTGTAGGAGTCGGTCACGGCGATCAGGCGGCCCACGGCGGCTAGTTGATCCTCGTCGACCTGCCTGGCCGCGTTCGCCCAGGCCTCATCGGCGTCATCGGCGTCAACGGCGACACCGCGGGCCGCGTCGGCGACGCGTGTGCCCGGGTCCGTCGGCTCCGGTGCGGCGCGCTCGTCCTCGGTGCCGACCTCGCCGCGCCGGACGACTCACCCCACGCCTCCCGGCCGCTGCCGCGCCGGGTGCGCGTGTCCGCGGCCGGCCGACGGTTCGATGGTCACCAGGACGGGGCCGGGCTCCGGGCGGGGCCGCCCGGCGCCCGCGGTGTTGTGCAGCAGGGCGCGGGCCACGGCGTGCGCCTTGGCGATCGCCCGCTCGGACACCGGCCCCGCGTGCCGTCCACGTACCACCGCCGACCACAACTTCAGCCAGCGGTCGAAGTGTTCGGCGCGCAGCGGGCTCTCGGCGTGCAGGGCGCGGTGCGCGCGGAGGGCGTTGCGGCGGTAGACGCCCGGGGAGAGCAGGGCGCTCTCCCAGAAGTCGGCCATCACGGGGAGGTGGGTGGCCATGTCGACACGTGCCACGTCCGTGAAGAGCCGGCCGATGAGGGGATCGTTGAGCACCTCGTCGTAGAACGCGCCGACCAGTCGCTCCACGTCCTGGCGGTCGCGGATGTCGGGCAGGTGTCGCGTCCCGCTCACTTGGCGAGCCAGAGGTCGGGGCCGAACACCTCGTAGTGAAGGGCGGCGGGACGTAGCCCCTTGGCCAGCAGTTCGCCCCGCACCGCGCGCATGAAGGGCAGCGGCCCGCAGAGGTAGGCGGTGGTCTCGGGGGCCGGGTCGAGGTGGTCGAGCGCGGCGCGGCCGGTGAAGACGTTGGTGCCGGGGGAGCGGTGGGCGTCGTGTTCGTACCACAGGTGAAGGTCGGCACGGGGCAGACGGCTGACGAGGTCCGCCTGCTCGTCACGGTGCACATGGTCGAGCGGGGAGCGGTCGGCGTGCACGACGGTGACGGGGCGCGAGGAGGAGGTGAGGGCGAGATGGTCGAGCATCGACAGCATCGGGGTGACGCCGATGCCGGCGGAGGCGAGGAGAAGAGGGGTGTCGCCCTCCGGCAGTACGAGATCGCCCGCGGGCAGCGAGACATCCAGGATGCCGCCCACCTCGGCGTGGGTGTGCAGCCAGGACGAGACCTCACCGTCGGGCACGGTGCCGTCGGCGGCCCTCTCCCGCTTGACCGTGATGCGCCAGGTCTTGTGGTCGGGGGCGGTGGACAGGCTGTACTGGCGGATCTGGTGGGCTCCGTCGGGCAGTTCCACGCGGACACTGACGTACTGACCGGGGCGGAACGCGGGCGTCGGACGCCCGTCCGGGCGGCGCAGGACCAGGGACATGGCGTCGGCGGTCTCCTGTCGGCGCTCGGCGATCTCCATGGGCTGCCACACCTCACCGTCGGCCACACCGGCCTCGGCGTACAGACGGGCCTCGACGGCGATCAGGGCGTTGGCCATCAGCCAGTAGACCTCGTCCCAGGCGGCACCGACCTCGGGGGTGACGGCATCTCCGAGGACCTCGGCGACCGCCGCGAGCAGGTGGCGTCCCACCAAGGGGTACTGGTCCGCGGTGACGCCGAGGGAGACGTGCTTGTGGGCGATGCGCGCGAGGACGGAGTCCGGGCGTTCGTCGGGCCGCTCGACCAGGAGGCCGGCGAAGGCCGCCACGGCACCGGCCAGGGCCTCGCGCTGGGCGCCGGAGGCCTGGTTGGTGCGGTTGAAGAGGTGCCGCAGCAGCTCCGGACGTTCCTCGAACAGCCGCCGGTAGAACACGTCGGTGATCGTGGTCAGCGAGGCTCCCACCACGGGAAGCGTCGCGCGTACGACGGGGGCCGACTGCGCGGAAAGCATCAGACACACTCCTGTATCGAGGGCCGGTTCGGCGATGGTTCTCGGTGCATTGGTGCATTGGTGCATTGGTGCATTGGTGCATTGGTGCATTGGTGAATTGGTATGTGAGACTCGTATTTTTGGTCAGGGGAAACCGCTCGACGGTCGCGACCCGGCACCACGCACCACGAGGCGGTCAGCCCGGGGGAGCGCCGAGCGCCAGCAGGACCGGTCCCGTCGGGGACGTCACCAGATCGGCCACGGTCACACCGTTCAGCGAGGAGTAGAAGGCCTCCTGCGCCTGCCGCAGTGCCCGTCGCAGTCGGCAGGCGCCCGCGAGCGGGCACGGGGTGTCGCCCTCGCACACCACGGCTTCGCGGTCGCCCTCCAACGTCCGGACCAGATCCCCCACTTGAGTGCTTCGCCCCGCGTCGGTGAGGGTCAGCCCGCCGTTGCGGCCGCGCCGCGCCTCGATCACCCCCAGGTGCTGCAACTGTGCGACGGCCTTCGCCATGTGCGTGTAGGGGACGTTCATGGACTCGGCGATCTGCCGCGTGGTCAGCAACTCCTCGCTGTCCGCGACGGCCAGGCGCATCACTGCCCGAAGTGCGAGATCCGTGTATCTGGTCAGCCTCACGGCAGCAGCCTAGCAATGTTGCATCCAGGATGCTTATTTAGGGGAGGGTTGAAGGAGCGGCATGCGTCTCGTCGACTGCCTACGGCTCCAGCCGGCTCAGTTCCCGCATGGCCTCGCGCTCGATGCGTGAGATCTCGCCGAGGACCGTGCCCGCTCGCCGCAGGCACTCCTCCTCGCCCGACGTGCCGGCCCTCTCGATCAGCGCCGCCACCTCCGTCCAGAGGGTGGCTGCCTCGGCGTACAGCGTGTATCCCGCGCGGACGTGGCCGCTGTCGAGGAGTTCGGCGCACTCGGCCAGGAAGTCGCGGTAGAGATTGCGGAACAGGGCGCCGCCGGTGCCGGCCTTCTCCATCAGGAGCGCGGCCTGCGGCAGATCCCGTCGCGGATCGTCGGTACGCCGAAACCAGGTCGGTACGAGCTTGCCGGCCTTCTCGATGCCCCGGTGACCCAGGTTGGCGATGGGCGGGTGGAGGAAGGCGTCGGCGCAGGCGGTGACGGCCGGAACGATCCGGTCCGCCAGGACGGGTGTGCTTCCCGGCGGTGCGGTGAGGGTGAACGAGCGGTGCCTGGCGCTCATCGGGCCACGCGCGGCCCGGGCCTCGGCGAGGCTCGTCAGGCTGGTGGACACCGCTCCGCCCTGCTGGTCGGTGTCCACCAGGTGGGCGTCGCGGTCGTCGTAGCCGTACAGGGCGACCACATGACCGGCGAAGTGCACCTTCGAGGAGAAGTACTCCAAGTGGTAGCTGTCGAGTTGCAGTCCGACCGGGTGGCCGGCGTCGAGGGGGGCCCGCACGTTCTCCCACGCCCTGCGGGGCGAGCCGGTCTCCTTGACCACCAGTTCCAGACCGAGCCCGGCGGCCAGGTTCCTGGTGAGGTCGAACGGCTTGACCCGCCCGCCGAGGAACGGGAAGTCCATGTTCTTGCTGTCCCAGTAGATGAAGGACAGGCCGGAGCCGAGGCCGAAGAGCATGGGCTCGGACAGGTCGAGCCCTTGGTGCCGCAGCAGCACCCCCAGGGTCGTCGTCTCGCAGTGGTGCGTACCGCGAGCGTCGATGCCTTCCACTGTCGTCATGTCGGCCATCATGGTGGACGCTCACGCCAGGGGAGGCCCCAACCGCCCCCTTGGCCGCGAGGCCGCACCTCTTGTCGTGGACCGGTCCGCTATGGGGTGCGCCCGGACAGCCGCTCCACCTCGGAAGCGGCGTCGCGAGCCGCCCGTTCGGCCCGGGAGACGGCGTCGGCGGCCTCCGCACGCTGTTTCTCCGCCGCCCGCTGTTGCCGCTCGGCACGCCTGAGGTCCTCACGTGCCTGGCGCAATCGCCCATCGGCGGCCCGAACCGCCTCGCGCGCCCGGCCGAGGCGTTCCCGTCTCTCCTGGGCGAGGCGTTCCCGCTTCTCCTGGGCGAGGCGCTCTCGCTTCTCCCGGGCGAGCTGCTCCTGCTTCTCCTGGGCGAGGCGCTCCTGCTTCTCCCGGGCGAGGCGTTCTCGCTTCTCCTGAGCCAGTTGCTCCTGCTCCTGCTTCTGGCGGCGCCGTTCGGCGACCTCGTCCCGCGCACGCGCCCGCGTCCGCGCGTCAGGCGACGCGGTCGCCGCTCCGGCCGGACTCCGGCGCCGGTCGGTCCGCACGGTCGACGGGCCGGGAAAGTCCGAGGGAGGGGTCAGGGCGCTCTCCAGTCGGCCGGTCGCCCACCGGTCGGCCGCGTCCTGATCGGCGAGCACCGCCCGCAAGGTCGCCTCGACCTCTCGCAGTACCGGGTCCGACAGCCGGTGCCCGGCCTCGGCGGCGAGTTCGGCGGCCTGCCGGGACATCGCGGAGACGACGCTTCTGCGCCGCTCGGACAGTTCCTTGATCCCCTCGGCGTCCAGGCTCTGGAAGGCGTCGCGCAGCGCTCGCCCGAGGTCCAGGAACGCCCGGGTCTCCTCCGGCCGGGAGCGCAGCAACAGGTTCGACGCCCAGGCAGCGAGCGAGGGGCGGCGGGCGGCACGGATCCGGCGGGCGTCCGCCGTCCGTCGGGCCGCTCTGGCCTCGGCCGCCAGGCCCTCACGGCGTGAGACGAACCCGGGCGGCGGCGTGACGTAGAGCTCGTCGAGCGCCGTTTCCGCCGCTTCGCCGTCATCGTCTCGTTCGCCGCCGCGCCGCATGATCGTCAGGTTCGCCCGGGCCGGGCCGCGGCGCACCTCGAAGGCGCGCCCGGCGCTCGGGTCGACCGGCTCAGACCGGCTGCCGGCCCTCGGTCCGCCGCCGCGAGGTCTCCTCGGCGGCGGCCATGTCCTGGCGCAGCCGTTGGGCCTCCCGGAAGAGGCGGTCGGTCCGGCAGGACAGGACGCCGCCGAGGAGCAGCTCGGGGGTGTAGAAGGACCGTGCGGCGGCGGCCACCTGCCGTGCGGACAGGGCGATCTGGATGACGCCGGTACGGCGGATCGCGTCGATGGAGCTTGCCCAGACGACGCGCCGCACATCCGCCCACGCCAGCGCGCTCATGCACATCGAGCAGGGCTCACCCGTCGTGTACAGCGTGGTCCCGGACCAGCCCTGGTTGCCCTGCCGCCGTACGTAGTCGTTCATGGCGACCACCTCGCCGTGCAGCAGCGGGCTTTCCGCCCCTTCGTTGACCCCGCTGCCCAGCACCTCGCCGGTGCGGCTGTCGACGATCACGGCACCGAACGGCCACTCGGGGTTCCGGCGTGCCTGCTCGATGGCGAGCTCCATGAATCGCTCGTGCTCCCCGCGGGCGATCGGGTCGACAGGTCGGGCGTGGCTCTCCTGGAGCAGGGGCGGGGGGAGCATGACGGGCGCCGCGGCTCCCGCCACCACGGCTCCCCACCTGCCGAGAAACTGTCGCCTGTCCGCATCCATGCGTCTCTCCTCACGTCGGGCCGACGATCTCGGAGAGTATCTGTTCCGTTCCTCTGTGTAGTCATATCGGAGTGGTGGCCCGCGCCGCGCCGTCAGGACCTGGCGTCGGAGTGGCCGCCGGGGCCGAGGAGGCCCGTGTGGCGCAGGGGGTCTTCGGATTCGAGGCCGGAGAGGGCGCGGCGGGTCGCGCGGAGGACGAGGGGTGGGATCGCGGCCCGGGTCAGCTGGGTCAGGCGGAGCCAGCGGGGGATGTAGACGGCGGTGCTGCGCTGTTCGACCGCGTGCGTCAGGCGGGTCGCCACGATCTCGACGGGCTGGACGTGCCCGGCGGGAGGCGGCATGTGAGCGCGGATCTCCCGCACCGCCGTGTACCGGTCGGCGTCGCGGATCAGTTCCGTGTCGGTCCAGCCGAGGTAGGCGATGCCGACGGCCATACCGTGGTGTGCCGTCTCGGCGCGCAGGGTGTGGGCGAACGCCTCGACCCCGGACTTGGAGGCGCAGTACGCGCTCATCATGGGCGCGGCGCCGATGGAGGCGAGGGAGGCGATCTGCAGGTGGTAGCCGGCGGTCCGTATCAGGTCCGGCAGGAACGTCCGGGCCGTCTGGGCGCTGCCGATCAGGTTGACGTCGATCACCCGGCGCCAGGTGGCGGGGTCCGACCGGGCGAAGGGGCCGCCTTCGGCGATTCCCGCGTTGGCGACGACGACCGAGGGCGGGCCGAGGCGCCCGCGGACGATCGCGGCGGCCTCGTCGAGAGCCGCGCCGTCGGTGACGTCGACCCGCAGCGCCAGCGTCGTGCCGGGGAGGGCGGCGGCGGTCGCCTCCAGCGCCGGTCCGTCGTGGTCGAGGAGGGCCAGGCGGGCGCCCCGGCGGGCGAGCCGGTCGGCCAGCGCCGCTCCGATGCCGCGTGCCGCCCCGGTCACCACGACGGTCCGGTCCTTGAGTGGGCTGTCGTCCACGGCGGGCCCTCCTTCTGTCTTCCTCGTGCGGTTCCGTTCGTCGTGCGGGGCGCCGTGGGCTCCCCGCACCGCTCGGCTGCCGTACGGGAGCGGGCGTCAGCGGCGGAGCCCGGGTTTTCGACCGGTGCGGTCCCGGTGGGCGAGGACGCGTTGGGCGCGGGTCAGGCCGGGCAGCCGGTGCCGACGCAGTGCGGCACGGGCCGCGTTGGCGCCGGGGGCGCCGTGGACCCCGCCGCCGGGATGGGCGGAGGCGGAGGCGAGGTAGAGACCGTCCACCGGGGTCTCGGGCCGGCCGGTGCCGGGGGCGGGCCGGAAGACGAGCTGTTGGTGCAGGGCGGCGGTGCCGCCGTTGAGGGCGCCGCCGTGGAGGTTGCGGTCGAGGGACTGGAGGGTGGGCGGGGCCAGCACCCTCCGGGCACGGATGCGGGAGCGGAAACCCGGCGCGAAGCGCTCGACCTGGCGTTCGACGCGATCGGCCATCAGCTCCTGCTCCGTACGGTTCCACGCGCCCGTGAGTCCTTCGTCGCCCGCGTCGGACTTGATGACGTGCGGCACGTGGGTGTAGGCCCAGGCGGCTTCGGTGCCCGGGGCCGAGCGGGAGGGGTCCGCGGTCGTCATCTGCCCGAACAGGGCGAAGGGACGGTCGGGTACCTGGCCCATGGCGATCTGTGCGGCACAGCGGGTGAGTTCGTCGACCCCGTCGGCCAGGTGGACGGTTCCGGCCCCCGCCGCCGCCTCGGCCCGCCAGGGCACCGGCCCGTCACAGGCCCAGTCGACCTTGAACGTGGCGAAGTCCCACTGGAAGCGCCTGAGGTCGGCCAGCACCTGGGAGGGAAGGTGTTCCGGGCCGACGAGTTCGCCGTAGAGGGCCGGTGCGGACACGTCCGCGAGGACGGCGTTGTGGGCGGTCACGGTCTCGCCCTCGGCGGTGAGCACTCCGGCGGCCCGTCCGTCGCGCACCAGGACCCGGTGGACGCGCTGCCCGCACCGGAGGCTGCCGCCGCGCGCCCGCAGCCGGCTCACGAGGGCTGCTGTCAGGGCTCCGGCGCCGCCGGCCGGCACGGGGAAACCGTACGTCTGTCCGAGCATGCACAGGAGCCAGCCGTAGCCACCGCTGCCCGCGGCCTCCGGCGCGAGGTCGGCGTGCTGGGCGTTCCCGGCCAGCAGAAGCCTGCCGCCCTCCCCGCGGAACTCCTCGTCGCCCATCCGGCGCACCGGTGTCACCAGGGTGCGCGCCATCCGCAGGCCCCCGGCCGCCCTCAGCCGGAGGGCGAGGCGGGCCGTGGCACGCAGCGGCGGGAAAGGGGTGAACAGCGCGTCCACGATGTCGGGGCCGAGGCGCTCCCAGGTGGCGTGCAGGTGTCTCCAGGCGTCCCCGTCGCCCGGGTGGAAGGAGTCGAGGGATTCGGCGGTGACGTCGATGTCGCGGGAGAGCACCGCGCACCTGTCGTCGCCGAGGGGGTGGGCCAGGACGTGCGGGGCGTGGCTCCAGCGCAGGCCGTGCTCGTCCAGACGCAGGCCGGCGAGGATCGGTGACGCGGCGGCGAGGGGATAGAAGGAGCTGAAGAGGTCGTTGACGAAAGCGGGGTCGACCTCCCGGTCGTGGCGCACCGCGCCGCCGGGCTCGGGCTGCTCCTCCAGGACCTCGACGCTCCATCCGGCATCGGCCAGCAGATTGGCGGCCACCAGCCCGTTGGGGCCCGCCCCGATGACGACGGCGTCAGGCATGGCCGACGGTGCCGCCGTGCGCCGCGGCCCCGTGCGGCCCGCGCGGGCCCGCGGGCCGTCCAGCCCCGGCCTCGTCCCGGGTCTCCTGCTCGGGCGCGCCCTGGGCCTCGCAGAGACGGGCCAGGCGGGCGAGCATCGTGCGGTGCCGCAGTTGGATCACCGCCTCCACGCCCACGTTGTGCAGCTTTCCGCCCACTCCCTGCAAGGGGTGCTCGTCCGCGATCACCAGGCAGTACGGCCCCCAGGGGCGCAGCTCCACGGAGATCCGCGCCGTCCCCAGCACGCCTGCCCGGGCCTCCAGGCCCAGCTCGGAGCCCTCGTCGCAGTACCGGACGACCGTCTCGTTGGAAAGGCGCACGGGGCCCACCCGGATCTCGTAGGCGATCGCCGAACCCACCTGCGGCCACTGCCCCCGCACCGGCTCGGAGGCGGAGGTCCCCACCACCCACTCCGCGTACCGGCTCCCGTCCGCGAGCACGTCCCACACCACCTGCGGGCTCACCTTGATCAGACGATGCCGAACCGCCATCGCGCACCTCCAGTCCGTCCCGTCCCGGTCGACGGCCGAGTGCCCGGCCAGGGCCGAACCACACCAGGCACGCGCACCGCGCGGACGCCGGCCGGCCGACGGCCGGCATCCCACGGAGTTGCCCGATCGGATGCAGAGGTCTGCCCCTGCGGACCTCGTCGAACAGGGCGATGCCGGTGTAGCAAGGAATCTCACGAGTTGGTCATGGGGAGAGGGCTGTCGGTGCGGACACGCAGGAGCGACAAGGCAGGCGACGACAGGAAGGAGAACCGGGGCTCGGCCGTCACGGCGGCGGCACCCGCGCGGCAGCACCCGGATCTGTCGTCGCCGCAGGGACTGCTCGCACTGCAGAACGCCACGGGCAACGCGGCGGTCGTCCAGCTGCTTCGCCGCGCCGGTCATTCCTGGGCCCAGGAGGAGCACCGGCACAGCGCCGACTGCGGGCACCGGGGCGCCGCGGAGCCCACCGTGCAGCGCTCGGCCGTCCATGACGTCCTGCGCGCGCCCGGCCAACCCCTCGACGACGCCACCCGTACGGACATGGAGGCACGGCTCGGCGCCGACTTCTCGGACGTCCGGATCCACGACGACAGCGCGGCGAGGGCGTCCGCCGCCGAGGTCGGCGCCCGCGCCTACACCTCCGGCAGTCATGTGGTCATCGGGGACGGCGGCGCCGACAAGCACACGCTCGCCCATGAACTCACCCATGTCATCCAGCAGCGCCAGGGGCCGGTCGCCGGTACCGACAACGGCGGCGGGCTGCGGGTCTCCGACCCCTCCGACCGGTTCGAGCAGGCCGCCGAGGCCAACGCGCGCCGGGTGATGTCAGGCCCTGCCCGGACCGAGGTGCAGCGGACGGCCGACCCGGGGCGGCTCTCGGCGGGCTCCGCGCGTGAACCTCGTTCCGCGAACGCGGTCCAGCGGACGCTCGACGATCCGCAGGCCCTGCTCCAGGAGAAGTACTGGAAGGACAAGATGACGGCCGCGGGCCACGCTCTTCTTCCGCCCAAGGCGAAGAAGAAGGGCAAGGCCGGGGCGGCCCCGAAGCGGAAACTGGAGGACATTCTCCATACCGTCGGACCCCAGCTCCTGGCCGAACTGGCCGATCTGGGCGACAAGGGGCACGGCCGTCTGAAGCTCTACCGCACCATGTTCGCGAGCGAGGCCAGCCAGATCATGGCATGGAAGGGAAAGGCCGCGGCCACGGAGGACTGGCTGAAGACCGAGAGCAAGGACGCCGACGGGATCGCGAAGCGTTTCCGTGAGGCGGAGGCGCGTGGCAGCGGAGACGTCGGAGTCATGCCCGTCAGCAACCACCTGGGTGACGCCGGTCAGGCGGCCGAGTATTTCCATGACGAGGACAAGCAGGTGATGGTCGAGTTCACGCTCAAGGAAGGCGCGCACGAACTCCTCTTCCACCCGCAATACATGGCGATATCCGGAGACAAGGGAACTCCCTATCACATCAGGAAGACCCGCGAGGAGGAAACGGGGAGCACATTCCCGACGGCCGCGGGCGGTGAGGGAAAACTTCCCGGATTCATCGGACTCAAGCCCGAGGCCAAGGAGCCGTTCAGCCTCTCCCTCGGGGACAGCGACATCACGCGCCTGCTCTTCCAGCTGTTCGTGGAGGATGTGAAAGCGGTGAAGGGCGAGAAGAACGTGTAGTGCGGCCCGTGAGGTATCCCTCTCCCCGCCCGGGCTCATCGACGTCCACACGCACTTCATGCCCGAGTGTGTCCTGCGCAAGGTGTGGGAGTACTTCGACGGGCTCGGACCGCTGACCGGTGGGATGGAGTGGCCGATCACCTATCGGCACGAGGAGGTCGAACGGGCCGCCCAGCCGAAGGCGTATGACCCCGCCGACGAACTCCTCGATCCCGCCTGGGGGTTGCTGGCCGATGCCGGGGTTCCCGTGGTGATCCACTGTGGTACCGGGGCCGCCGCGGGCAGACACACCGGCCCCGAGCCGATCGCTCGGGTGCCGGCGCGGCACCCCGGCTGCGCCTGGTCGTCGCCCACATGGGAATGCCCGAGTACGAGGAGTTCCTCGGTCTCGCCGAGCGGTACGGGCAGGTGCGGCTGGACACCACGATGGCGTTCACCGACTTCAGCGAGGGCTTCATGCCGTTCCCCCGCCGGCCCCTGCCCCGGCTGGCTGCCCTCGGCGACCGTGTCCTCCTCGGCTCCGACTTCCCCAACCTGCCCTACCCGTACGCGCACCAGCTCCACGCCCCCTTGATATGCAAGTGACGACTTGCCTATGCTGGGGGTGTGGCCGACGACCTGTTCAAAGCCCTGGCCGACCCCACGCGCCGGATCATTCTCGACGAGCTCACCGAGAAGTCCGGGCAGACACTGTTCGAGATCTGTTCCCGACTGAGCATGAAGCATCAGCTCGGGATCTCGCGGCAGGCGGTCTCCCAGCACCTCGCCGTGCTGGAGTCCGCGGGGCTCGTCGAGACCAGACGGGAGGGCCGCTACAAGTTCCACGACCTCAACACGGCCCCACTGCGGCAGATAGCCGAGCGGTGGCAGATGACCGACACGCCCGGACCGCAGCAGGAGAACACCCCATGAAGATCCATCTGACCAGCGTCTTCGTCGACGACCAGGCCAAGGCCGAGCACTTCTACACCGAGATCCTGGGCTTCGTGAAGAAGCACGACGTCCCGGTGGGCGAGAAGGACCGATGGCTGACCGTCGTCTCACCCGACGAGCCCCACGGCACCGAACTGCTCCTGGAACCCGCCGGTCATCCGGCCGCCAGGACCTACCGGGACGCCCTCGTCGAGGACGGCATCCCGCTCGCCCAGTTCGCCGTGGACGATGTGGGCGCGGAGTACGAGCGGCTGCGCGGCCTCGGCGTGCGCTTCGTCCAGGAACCCTTGGAGATGGGCCCCGTCACCACCGCCGTCTTCGACGACACCTGCGGCAACCTGATCCAGATCGCGACGGAGCCGCAGTAGCGGGCCTTGCCCCGGAACAACTCCGGCGTACGCCGAGGCGACACCATCAGGGGGCCTCGCACCACCACGCCCCGGGAGAGCCCGCTCCATGGACCTGGTGGAACCGGACGTCTGCCCACGTCGGCCGACAAAGCCGCATCCCGCACCTGACCGGCATCACCCCGGTGCTCGGGCGTCTCGCCGTCGAGGCCGCCATGGGCCGCCGTCGAAGCCGCACGGGACGCGGGCAACACCGTCTGCCTCGACGTCGAGGCTCATCGCCTCCGACGGTCTGACCGACCGGGCGGACCGGCGGCGCGAGGCCGTCGACGTGGTCGGGGCGGGCGACGCCTTCGTGGCCGGACACCTGTCCGGCATCCTCCACCGCGCCGACCGCGCCGACCGCCCCGATCGCCCCGCCCGTCTCGGCCGTGCCGTCACCACCGCGGCCTTCGCCGTCGCCACCCGCGGCGACCGGGAGGGCCCGCCACGGGGGAGGAGCTCGACCTGGGGGACGAGCCCGACGGCACGATCGTCCGCTGAACCGGCGGGCTCAGGCGGGTGAACCGGTCACGGTGCCGCCCGACTTGGTGACGTGGTAGGTCGCCGTCGCACCGCTCCAGAAGTGGAAGGTGAGCGTCACCCTGGAGTTCTCCCGCAGGGACGTGAAGAACTCGGCGGTCAACTTGATGGAGTCGTCGGTGTAGGCCGAGAAGGCGGTGTCCCACTGCTGGTACGAGGTCCAGCTCGCCGGGCCCGCGTTGCTCCCGTCGTCGTAGCGGGCCTCCATGGTGGCGAGCCGGTCGCCCCGGAACCGGGTCGGGATCGCCAGGCCGGTGGTGCTCCCGGAGGTGGCCGTCAGCACCGGGCTGTCGGCGGTGATCACATCGATCCGCCACGGCACGCCGCGGGAGAACCGCGCCTCCAGCGTCGAGTTGACCCCGTACGCCCGATCGCCGGCCAGTTCGGTCAGCGCGGTGGCCGTCAGGGTGAGCCGGTTGCCGGAGAGCGTGTAGTCCCTGCCCTGGACGAGGTTGCGGGAGCCGTGGCGCAGGCCCTGGAAGTCGGTTCCGTTCGGGTTGAGGGTGAGGTCCTCGGCGGTGATGGCACTCGACCGCGGCAGGAACACCTCGTCGCTGGAGGCGGTCCCGGAACGGGTGGTCCAGCTCGACTTGATCTGCCCGAACAGCTCCGCGTCGCGCCACTGGAGCGTGGTGCGGTTCAGGAACTGACCGGCGTCCCACAGCATGGTGGTGAAACTCCGACGGCGGGCGTGGTCGCCCAGGAACTCGAAGTACTTGCGCTGCTCTCCCCGTTGGATGATTCCCGGACGGTTGTGGTCGTAGGCCAGCAGGGCGTACTCGCCGATGACGACGGGGATGCCGCGCGCGGTGAACGCGGCGTGCACGCGGTCGAAGGTGGCGGTGAGGTCCTGCTCCGAGGTGGCGTCGAACCGGGTGTACCCGGCGATGTTCACACTGAACGGCCACCAGCCGTAGAAGTGGACCGTCGTGGCCACCATGGGGTCACGCAGCTCCGCCAGTTCGGTGGCCAGCGCGTCGAGGCGGCCCTGGTCGGCGTTGGTGTACAGGGTGGGCAGCACGAGCAGTCGGTTCGCGTTGCCGCCGCCGGAGTCGCGGACGATCCGGTGGAAGACCCTGTTGAGCTCGGCCAGCAGCCGGTAGTTCTCGTCGTCGCCCGAAGTGTCGGAGAACGTGGGCTCGTTGATGCTCTCCAGCGCCAGCCGGGGCGACCTGTCGCGGAACTCCGCCGCTATCTGCGTCCAGGTGGCGCGGTAGCGGGCGAGGACGGTGTCGTGGTCCGTGGAGAGGGTGTTGACCCACATCCAGGAGTCGTGGTGCATGTTCAGCAGCACGTACAGGTTCTCGTCCAGCGCCAGGTCGACGACCTGGCGCACCTTCGCCATCCAGGCCGCGTCGATCGTGTAGTCGGGTGCGCCGCCCTGGTGGATGCCCCAGGTGACGGGCAGGCGGATGCTCTTGAAGCCCTGCGACCTCACCTTCTGGAAGAGGGCCCGGGTCACCGGAGGATTGCCCCAGGACGTCTCGTCGGGGATGGCGTCGTAGGTGTTGCCCAGGTTCCATCCGGGCTGCATGGCCGCCACCGCGCTGCGGGCGGCCGGTGAACTGGCCGGGGGGACGGGGGGATCGGCGGCCCGTGAGGTGGCGGCCGTCAGCGGGAGCAGGACGAGTGCCAGGAGCAGCGCCGTCAGTCCGCTTGCGAGTCTTCTCGTCATCACGTGCACCTTCTGAAGTGGGGGTGTGCGACGCGTGGGATCGGCCCGGAGGCCGGGAGATGCGAACTCGAAGAAGGAAAGTTTCTCTCTCGGCGGCGGAGAAATTAACATGGGCAGGCGTCGGAGGCCACAGTCGTGGCGACACCAGATGCCAGAATGAACCGGGGACCGAACCAGCAGACGGGCGGGCGATCTTGGCGGAGCACACGGCCGACGGGCCGCCGGACAGCGACGACGGACAGGGCGACACCTCCCGGCCGGTCACGATCGCGTTCATCGCCGAGTCGGCGGGCGTGTCGGTCCCCACCGTCTCCAAGGTGATCAACGGCAGGTCCGGCGTCTCCGCGGACACCCGCGCCCGCGTCGAGGAACTGGTCGACCGGTACGGCTACCGCAAGCCCACGGGCGCACAGCGCAACAACGTCGTGGAGCTCGTGTTCCGCGAGCTGGAGCATCTGTGGGCGGCCGAGATCATCCGGGGCGTCGAGCGGGTCGCCCGCCGCCACCGCGTGGGCGTCATGGTGTCCGAGTTCGGACTGCACGACTCGGACCCGCTCACCTGGGACGACACCGTCTCCCGGCGGCCGAACTGCGTCCTGTCCGTGGCCCAGCTCTCCGAGACCGAGCGGGAGCAACTCAGGGCCAAGGGCATCCCGTTCGTCGTCTTCGACCCCGCCACGGAACTGCCCGACGACGTCCCGTTCGTCGGCGCCACCAACTGGTCCGGCGGCCGGGCCGCGACCCGCCACCTCACCGAACTCGGCCACCGCCGCATCGCCATGATCGCCGGCCCGCGGGACCAGCTGTACTGCTGCGCCCGTCTGGACGGATACCGCTCCGCGATGGGGGCGGCAGGTCTGCCGGTCGACCCGGAACTCGTCGTGTACGCGCCCCTCACGGGTGAGGACGGGCAGCGGGCGGCACGCTCACTGCTGGCCCTGCCCGACCGTCCGACGGCGATCTTCACCACCAACGACCTCCAGGCGCTCGGCGTCTACCAGGCGGCACGCGAGGCGGGCCTGCGGATCCCCGACGACCTGAGCGTCGTCGGGTTCGACGACCTGCCGGTCGTGGCCTGGATCGACCCGCCCCTGACGACCGTGCACCAGCCCCTGACGGAGATGGCCGTGGCCGCGACCGAACTGGCGCTCACGCTCGGACGGGGTGAGGCCGCCCCCCAGGCAGGGCTGGAGATCGCGACGACCCTGACGGTCCGGGCCAGCACCGCTCCGCCCCCGGAAGCCGGCCGGCGAGACCATTGACCGCTCGAACGGCCCTCACTAGCCTGCCCAAGATACTTTCTATAAGCAGCAGAGAAACTTTCGTAACTGTTGTAACTGCGAAAGGACCCTGAGGGTGACCAGCGTGTCCGAGACGGACCCCACCGTCAGCAATCCGGTGATCCCCGGCTTCTTCCCCGATCCCTCCGTCTGCCGCGCGGGCGACGACTACTACCTCGCCTGTTCCAGCTTCGAGTACTTCCCGGGCGTCCCCCTCTTCCACAGCCGGGACCTGGTGCACTGGACCCAGATCGGCAACGCCCTCGACCGCCCGAGCCAATTGCGGCTGCCGCCGGACACCGCCTCCTCCGGCGGGATCTACGCGCCCACCCTGCGCCACCACGACGGCCGATTCTGGCTGATCGTCACCAACGTCAGCGGCGACGGCAACCTGCTGTTCACCGCCACCGACCCGGCCGGCCCCTGGTCCGACCCGATCCGGCTGCCCGGGGTGCACGGCATCGACCCCGACATCGCCTGGGACGACGACGGCACCTGCTGGTGCACCACCGCCGGAGTCGGACAGATCCGCCTCGACCCCCACACCGGGGAGACGTCCGGCACCCGTCGACAGCTGTGGTCCGGAGCGCCCGGCGTCAAGGCCCCCGAAGCACCGCACCTCTACCACATCGGCGACCACTGGTACCTGCTCATCGCCGAAGGCGGCACCGAGCGGGGCCACGGCGTCTCGATAGCCCGGGGCAGCACCCCCACGGGCCCCTTCGAGCCCTGCCCGGCCAACCCGATCCTCAGCCACCGAGGCATGGACCACCCCGTCCAGAACACCGGCCACGCCGACCTCGTGCAGGGGCCCGACGGTTCGTGGTGGATGGTGCTGCTCGGCGTACGGCCCGGCGGCGGCACCCCCGGCTGGCACGTGATGGGCCGGGAGACCTACCTGGTGCCGGTCGAGTGGGTCGACGGCTGGCCCGTCGTCGGTGAACTGTCGACCGACATGGCCGCACCGCCCTGGCCCCTCAGCCCACCCGCCGTCGCGCCGGAGCTCCGGGACGACTTCGACGCCGCCGAGCTGGCGCCGCAGTGGATCTCGCTGCGCCGGCGTCCCCCGGAGGACTGCACCACCCAGGAACGGCCCGGTTCGCTGACCCTGCGTGCCCGTGGCGAGTCGCTCGACGACGCCGACGTGACGTTCGTGGGACGACGCCAGCAACATCCGTCGTGCCGGGTGCGCACCCTGGTGGACGTGACGGAGGGGCAGGGGCGGGGCGGCCTCGCCGTACGCCTCGACGAACTGCACCACTACTCGGTCGAGACGAGCGCCGGACAGGTGCGGGTCCGCGCCCGCATCGGCCCGTTGAGCACGGTCGTGGCGTCCCGGCCCGTACCCCCGGGGCCCGTGGTCCTCCGTGCCGGGACGGCCCCCGCGCCGATGGTCGACGCGCGGACCGGTCCCGACCTCGTCTCGCTCGGCTTCGAGGAACCCGACGGCACCTACGTCGAACTCGCCTCGCTGGACGGCCGGTACCTGTCCACGGAGGTCGCCGGAGGCTTCACCGGCCGGGTGTTCGGCATGTTCGCCTCCGCGGCCTCCGCGCACTTCGACTGGTTCGACTACGAGCCGCTGGAGAGCTGAAGCGACCGCTGCTCCCGGCGCTGCCGCTGCAGGTCCGGATCGGGCACGGGTGCGGCCGCCACCAGACGGCGGGTGTACTCGTGCCGGGGCCGGTCGCACACGTCGACGCTGTCTCCCTCCTCCACGATGCGCCCGTTCTGCAGGACCAGGGTGCGGTCCGCGAACTCCCTGACGACGGCGAGGTCGTGCGTGATGAACAGATACGCGCAGCCGAGCGTGGACTGGAGTTCGGAGAGCAGGCTCAGCGCGGCCGCCTGGGTGGTGACGTCGAGGGCGCTGGTCGGCTCGTCGCAGATGATCAGCTTCGGCTTTCGGGCGACCGCCCGGGCGATGGCGATGCGCTGGCGCTGCCCTCCGCTGAACTGCGCCGGATACCGGTCCGCCGCGTCCTCCGGCAGCCCGACCCTGCGCAGCAGCTCGGCGATGTCCTGGCGGACCTCGCCGGGGGGCCGGGACGAACCGGCCAGCAGCGGCTCCGCCAGCGTCCGGCCCACCGGCAGCGCCGGGTTGAGCGATCCGTACGGGTTCTGGAAGATCGCCTGGAGGTCGGGGGCGAGCAGCCGGCGGGCCCGCCCGGTGAGCCGGGTGATGTCCCGGCCGTCGAGCAGGACGCGTCCGCCGCTGACGGGGGTGAGTCCCAGCACCGCTCGGCCGATGGTGGTCTTCCCCGAGCCGGACTCGCCCACGAGCGCCACGGTCTCGGCGCGACCGACCTCGAACGACACCTCCTCGATGACGGTGGTCGGGGGCTTGCGGAAACCACGGCCCGGGTAGCGCACCGCGAGGCCGTCGATCTGGAGTACGGGAGTTCCGGTCACGCGATCCTGCCCTCGGTGCGAGCGATGCTGGGGGTGCTCTCGATGAGCTTCTTCGTGTACGGGTGCCGGGGCCGGTAGAAGATGTCCTCGACCGAGCCCTCCTCCACGATCCGGCCCTGCTCCATCACGATCGCCATGCCGTGCTCGTCGCGCAGCGACCGCAGCAGGTCCAGGATCCCCGCCTGCACGGTCACGTCCAGTGCCGTGCTGGGTTCGTCGGCGATCAGCACCTTGGGCGACCCGGCCAGCGCCATGGCGATGACGACGCGCTGGAGCATGCCGCCGGAGAGTCCGCCGCGGCGTACCTGGAGGGTCACTCCGTCTCGTGGGCGCCGCGGGGCGTCTGCTTCAATGACGGCGATCGGATGAGTGGTTGGGCGTCCCATTGCGAAACCCCGCGTCATCGCTACTCGGAGTAGCTTCAACGTGTCGCTAACACGTTAAAATTGATGCCCGTAAACGTGGAAGGTGGTCGACGATGGCACCGCGAGGCGCGAGAGTGACGAGTGCGGACGTGGCGCGCGAGGCCGGTGTGTCGCGGGCGACGGTGAGCTTCGTCCTCAACAACACGGCACACCAGAAGATCACCGACGCGACCCGGCAGCGGGTGCTGGACGCTGCCCGCAAGCTCGGCTATGCCCCCTCCGCCGCGGCGCGGACCCTCCGCTACGGACGCTCCGACGTGGTGCTCGGCCTGCTGCCCGACTGGCCGCTCGGCCACGCCACCGGTCTCCTAGTCCAGGAGCTGACCGTCGCGTTCGCGAAGCGCGATCTCACCTTCGTCGTCCACTCCAGCATCCGGGGCGCCCGCCCACTGGGCGAGATCTGGAAGGCCCTCACTCCGGCCGCCGTACTGGCCTTCGCGCCGTTCTCCGAGGCCGACCACGCGGCGATGAGGACCGCGGGCACCGAAGTGATCGCCGCCCTGTACGAGGACACGGGGCTCGGGGAGGAGGAGGGCATCACGAGTGCGAACGCCATCGGTGCCGTCCAGGCTCGCCACCTGGCTGCCTCCCACCGGCGCCTGGGGTACGCCTACCCCGACGACGAGCGGGTCGACGTCTTCGCCAGGCCGCGCCTGGACGGCGTCCGCAAGGTCTGCGCGGAACTGGGGCTGCCCGCCCCCGAGGTCCGGACCGTCCCGCTGGCACCGGGCGCCGCCGCCGAGGCGGTACGGTCCTGGCTCGCCGCCGATCCCCCGGTCACCGGCATCTGCGCCTTCAACGACGACGTGGCCATGAGCGTGCTGGCCGGTCTGCGACAGCTCGGCCTCGAAGCCCCCCGGGACATGGCGGTGGTCGGCGTCGACAACACCCCTGCCGCGGCGGTGTCCTCGCCACCGCTGACCACCGTCGTCCAGGACCTCCCCGGGATCGCCGAACTGTACGCGGACTCCGTGCGGGCCGCGCTCGACGGCACTCAGGCCGCCGGGGTCCCCATGGAACCGCACGTCAGGCTGGAGATCCGCGGCTCGGCCTGACGGGCCGGGCCGTCACCCGGCCTGCCGGAGGGGCGGGCGCCAGGGGAACCTGGACGGGTGCCCAGGACCTGGGTCCCCGCGCGGTCCCCGCCCGACCCGCCGCCGGCCGCGTCCACTGCCCGTCCCCCGTCCTTCGGTGCGCCCGGCCACCCCCTCCCTCGGCGTGCCCGCCCGGACCGGGCCCCACGCCCACCTGACACCACCGAAAGAGGTCACCATGCCCCTGGACCCCTACCTCGCGGAGAGACTGCACCTGCTCGCCGGCCTCACCTTCCCCGATCTCGCCGACCCGGACGCGCGGTCGAGGTTCGGCGCGTTCATGCGGGATCCGGCGGAATGGAAGCAGCCCGACGTCGCCGTCGAGGACCGCGAGATACCCGGACCGCACGGCCCCGTGCCGGTACGGACGTACACGCCCGCGCACCCCGCCACCAGGGCCGTCCTGTGGGCGCACGGCGGCGGTTTCGCCGGCGGCGACCTCGACATGCCCGAGGCGCACGTCGTCGCGGCCGAACTGGCGGCACGGGCCGGGGCCCTGGTCGTCTCCGTCGACTACCGGCTGGCGACGGGCGGGGTCCGCCACCCTGTTCCGCCGGACGACGTCCACGCCGCGTGGCGGTGGCTGAGGACCGAACAGGCCGCCGACGCCGAGCTGGTGGCCCTCGGCGGGGCGAGCGGGGGCGCGGCGCTGGCGCTGTCCGCCGCGCTGCGGGACCGGGACGAGTCGCTGCGGCCGGCCGATCTGCTGCTGCTGGCCTACCCGTTCGCGCACTTCCCCGTGCCGGCCCTGGACAGCGAAACCGTCGCCGAGATGGCGGGCCTGCCTCCGGTGATGCGGTTCACCACGGCGGACATCGAGTTCATGGTGGAGAACTACGTCGGCCGGCTCACCGACCTCCCGCGCGAGGCGCTGCCGGGTGCCGCCCCGCTGCACGGCCTCCCGCCCGTCCGCGTCCTGGTCTCCGAGTACGACGACCTGCGGCCCTCGGCCGAGCTGCTGGCACGGCAGTTGACCGCGTCCGACGTCGCCGTCACGACCTACCTGGCCGCGGGCATGCCGCACGGCCACCTCAACCGGACCCCGGCGCTCGCCGAGGTCGACCGGTCGCTCGACTTCTTCGCCGACGCCCTGCGCCGAGACAGGGAAGAGCGGCCCGCCGCGTGTCAGGGAGCAGCGGGCCGCCCGTGTGCGGGCCCGGTCTCGAACCGGGCGTGAGGGAGCCTAGGCCGGCGGGCTCCCGGAGTGCGCGGCTGCCGGGGGCGACTCCGAGCGGAGGGACAACAGGTGGCTGCCGGAAGCGAGTTCACCGACGGGCTCGTCGGGATGCCAGCCCTCGGGAGCGCTGAACCGTCCGGTGGTGCCGGGCGGCAGCACGGCCCGCACCGTGAGGGTGTCGCCACTGATCGACCAGGCGACGGACGCGGTGCCGTACGGGGTGACGATCGAGGCCTCGGCGGAGGTGAGCGTGGCGCCGGGACGGGGCGCGAACTCCATCGTGCGGTAGCCGGGGGAGACGGGCCGTAGCCCCGCCACGGACCGGTAGAGCCAGGTGGCGACGGCGCCGTAGGCGTAGTGGTTGAACGACAGCATCGTGCCGGCGTTCTCGACGTCGATGGTGCCGTCCGGACGGATCGCGTCCCACCGCTCCCACATGGTCGTGGCCCCACGGGCGACCTGGTAGAGCCAGCCCGGACACTCGGGGTTGAGCAACAGCTCGTACGCCTCGGCCACATGACCGGTGTCCCCGAGGGCGGGCAGCACGAACGGCGTGCCCAGGAACCCGGTCGCGATCCGGCCGCCGTTGGCGCGCACCAGGGCGGCCAGGGCCTTGCCGACGTCGGCGCGCTCGCCGGCGGGCGCGATGTCGAAGCACAGGGCGAGCGCGCAGCCCGTCTGGGTCGTGCGGGCGTGGTCTCCCCACTTGTGCCAGGCGGCCTCGGCGGTAAGCCGGTGCAGGGCCGCGTACCGTTCGACGTCGTCCGGGCGGTCCAGTACGCGGGCGGCGTCGGCGAGCAGCCGGGCGCTGTGCGCGACGAAGGCGGTGGCGACGTAGCCGGAGTCGGTGGTGGCGCGCGCCGGGTCCTGCGGGGGCGCGGCCGGGTCGAGCCAGTCACCGAGTTGCGCGTTGCCGCTCCACGTCCCGTCGTCGTCCAGGTGGGCGACGGTGAACTCGACCCAGGCGCGCATCGCCGGGTAGTGGCGCTCCAGCATGCCGGGGCGGCCGTACGCCTCGAAGAGGGCGGCCGGCACGACCGTGGCGGCGTCGCCCCAGCCGGCGGCGGCTCCCGCGAACGGCAGCTCGGCGGGCGGCAGTTCACCGAGCGGTACGTCGGGGACCACCATCGGGACCGCGCCGTCCGGCCCCTGCTCGATGCGGAGGTCGGTCAGCCAGCTGTCGAGGAAGGAGGCGCTGTCGAACGTGGCGCAGGCCGTCGGGGCGAAGGCCATGATGTCGCCGGTCCAGCCGAGCCGCTCGTCCCGCTGCGGGCAGTCCGTCGGCACGGCGAGGAAGTTGCCGCGCTGGGAGCGTACGACGTTGGCGTACAGGGTGTTCACCCGTTCGTCGGAGCACCGGAACTCGCCGATGCGCCGCAGGTCGCTGGATACGACCTCGACCTCGACCGCCTCGACGTCCACCCCCGGGGAGGCGACGATCTCGGCGTACCGGAAGCCGTGGAAGGTGAACTCCGGCGCCAGTTCGGCGTTGCCGCCGGCCAGCGTGTACTGGTCGGTGGCGCGGGCGCCGCGCAGGATGCTCGTCAGCAGACGGCCGTCGGTGTCGAGGACCTCGGCGTGCCGGACGGTGACGGTGCCGCCCCGGGGGCCGTCGACGCGCAGGCGCAGCCAGCCGGTCAGGTTCTCGCCCGCGTCGACGGCGATCGTGCCGTCGGGCAGGGTCCGCCGCTCGGGCCGGACGACCTGGACGACCCGCACGGGCGGATGAGCCCGTTGTGCCAGCCCCTTCGGCAGGGGCAGGACGGCGACGGGTTCCCAGCCGGCGTCGACGAAGCCCGGCAGGCGCCAGCCGTCGGGCTCGTGGCGCAGGTCGCGTTCGCAGCCGTCGTACAGGTCCGCCGCCAGCAGATCGCCGTAACCGCCCTTCCAGTGGCGGTCGGTGGTGACCGTGACCCTGGTCCCGTCGGCCAGGTCCACTTCGAGCTGGGCGAGCAGCGCCGTCGTGTCGCCGTAGACGTCGCGGTTCTTGTGCCAGGTGAGGTGGCCGCGGACCCAGCCGTCGCCGATCGCGGCCGACAGCGCGTTCGCGCCGGGTCGGAGCAGGCCGGTGACGTCGTAGGTGGCGTAGAGCAGCCGGTTGGGGTAGCTGGTCCAGCCCGGTTCCAGCAGGTCGTCGGAGACGGTGCGGCCGTTGACGGCGGTGCGGTGCACCCCGAGCGAGGTGACGTACAGCCGCGCGGACACCGGCTCCGCCGGGAGGTGGAACTCCCGGCGGAGCAACGGCACCGGGCCGGGGGAGGTACGGCCCCGGTCATCGGGCAGGTGGACGGGGCGGGCCGCCCAGTCCACGTCGTCGAGCAGCGCGGCCTCCACCCGGGCGCGGTCGCTCCACCGTGTCCAGCCGAGGTCGGTGCGGACCCGGACGCGCCAGTACCGGACCTCGCGACTGGCCAGCGGTTGGGCCGGCCACGGGTGATCGGTCACCGTGTCGGCCCCGACCTGCCCACTGGACGTGGCGTCCTCGAAGGACGGGTCGGTCGACACCTCGATCTCGTAGGCCTGTTGGAGGATGCCCGGCCGTTCGCCGGTGAGCGACCAGGACAGGCGTGGCATGGGGTGCGCGGTGGCGACGAGACCGGAGTCGTCCGCCGTACGCAGGCCCGTCACCGAGGCCGTGGTGTCCGTCGTGTGCGGTGCCGTGGGACCGGAGGTGTTCGTCACCGGAGGTGCCTCCGGAAGAAGCTGAGCGTGGAGCCGTGCAGTGCGGTGCGGTGGGGGACGCTTCCCCAGGCGTGGTCCGCGCCTTCGACGATCTCCAGCTCGGCGTTCGGGCCGTAGTGGTCCAGGTAGCGGCGTGCGTACTCCAGGGGTGCGACGACGTCCTTGTCACCGTGCAGGATGCGGACCGGCCCGGTGTACGCGCCGGACCGGCCGTAGACGTCGAGGCCCGCGATGTCCTCGACGAGCGCGGCGCTCATCCGGTGGCCGTCGGCGTCGACGTAGCCCTTCTCCGCGATCTCGGGGGCGAGTTCACGGCCCTTGAGGTACCCGCTGCCGATCTCGAAGGGGGCGACCGCGGCCGGGGACCACAGGCACAGCGCGGCGATCCGGGGCTCCTCGGCGGCCGTGATCCCGGCGACCACGCCGCCCATGCTCATGCCGACCAGGCCGACACGGCCCGGGTCCACGAAGTCCAGGGTGCGGACCGCGCCCAGGACGGCGCGCGTCTCGGCGATCTCGCCCGTGATGGTCACGTCGAAGAAGTCACCGTCGCTCTCCCCGTGGCCCGAGAGGTCGAACCGCACGGACGCGATGCCCTCGGCCGCCAGCAGCCGTGACATGGCGACGAAGTTCGGCAGTTCGATCCGGTTGGAGGTGAAGCCGTGGACGAACACCACCGTGGGGTGGCGGGTCTTTGGCGGGCCTTCGGGGATGTGCAGTGTGGAGCGCAGCGTCAGGCCTGCGTGAGCGAAATCGTGGTGGCGGATCAAGGCACAGCCTTCTCGGTCGTGTCGGGGGTGGGAGCGCCGCTCGGGTCGGCGGGCTCCACGCGCTGGACGGCGTCGGCACGCTCCTCGGACCGGGCGGTCCGGGCCAGGCGTGGCACCCAGACCAGACCGATGACCGCGGAGAGCACGGTGACGCCGAGGAGCAGGCCGAAGAACAGCCCGGTGTGGCCCAGCGCGAGAGCGGGTGTGCCCAGGGCGGCCAGTCCGGCGAGAGCGCGGGTGAAGGCCATGGTCACGCCGGTCGCGGTGGCCCGCAGCAGGGTGGGGAAGAGTTCCTGGGACCAGATCTTGTAGATGGACTCACCGGCGAAGGCGTTGCCCAGGCCGGAGACGAGCATGACGGCGACCAGGGTGAATTCGCCGGGTCCGAACAGCGCGGGCAGGGCCCAGGCGATGACGATCAGGGCGGTCCCGGCGGCGAACCAGGCCTGCCGGGCGGGCCGGTCGACCACGCGCATGAACACCAGTCCCGCGACGAAACCCATCGGGAGCCCGAGGAGCGTCAGCTGCGAGTACCGCGCGACCTCGCCCTCGGCCAGAGCGGTCCACAGGAAGGTGCCGAACTGACCGAGGGTGTTCGCCCCGAGGTTCCAGGTGGCGTAGTAGAGGCCCGTCGCGAGCAGGGCGTACCCGGTCGGGGCCCGGAAGAGATCCCGGATGCGGCCGAACTCGACCTTCTCCGCAGGGGAGTTGGGGTGGGTGTCGGCGGCCCGGCGCGCGGCGGCCCACTCGGCCGACTCGCTGAGGGTGAGCCGCAGGAGCAGGACGACGACGGCCACGACCAGCAGATGGGCGAAGAGGACGCGGCCGCCGAGCATGCCTTGCGCTCCCATGAAGGAGCTGAGCAGCAGGACGGCCACGATGCCGGCGAGCCAGAGCATGCTGGAGAACACCACCATGGTGCCCTTCCTGCCCTCGGGCGCCTCCTCGTTGACGAGCGCGAGCGACACGGGGAGGTCCGCGCCGATGGCGAGACCGGTGGCGATCACACCCGCGAACAGCAGCGCGGGGCTCGCCGCCACCAACAGCAGCAGGACACCGGCCGCGTACAGGACGAGCGAGCAGGTGAAGACCGTCCGGCGGCCGAACCGGTCGCCGAGCCGGCCGCCGAACAGCGCACCGGCGGCGAACGCCAGGGTCTGCAGTCCCAGCAGGGATCCGATGGTCTCGGGGGCGAGTTGCAGCGGTGCGGCGTAGTAGCCGCCGATGGCGATCCCCGACGTCACCAGGGCGGCGGAGTCCAGATAGGAGGCCATGCCGGCGAGCGTCGCTGTCTTCCAGGGATTACTCGTGGGGTGTGTGGGGCCAGACATGGGTCCTCTTCGCTGAGTACCGGAGACTGCGCGTGTGGGGGAGTGCCAGTGCCGCATGCGGCTACGGGTGTGCCCGCATGCGGCTACGAGTGATGGCTACGGAGTGTTACTTAAACGCGCCACTTAAACGTGTAGGTTGACTGAGCGGGTAAGCTAGCCCGCGATCACGGGCTTTGGCAAGGGGTCTGTCGGAGGGGGATGCATGGCCGGGACGTCCAGAGGCAGACGGGTGACGAGCGGGGACGTTGCGAAGGAGGCGGGGGTCTCGCGGGCGACGGTCAGCTACGTCCTCAACGACAGCCCGCACCAGAAGATTGCCGAGGCGACCCGTAAGCGGGTGTGGGAGGCCGCGGCCCGGCTCGGCTACGCGCCCTCGGCGGCGGCACGCGCGCTGCGTACGGGACGTTCCGACATCGTGCTCGGGGTGCTGCCGGACTGGCCGATCCACCATGTGCTCGGACGGCTCATCCAGCAGCTGACCCACGCCTTCGCCGAACACCAGCTCACTTTCCTCGTGCACTCCTCGGCGCAGCCCGCCCGGCCCCTGCGGGAGGTCTGGAAGGCCCTGACACCGGCCGCGGTCCTCGCGCTGAACCGGTTCCCCGAGAGCGAGGCCGAGGCCATGCGCGCGGTCGGCATCGAGGTCGTCATGGCGATGCACGGCGCGCCCTCGGAGGACGTCAGCGCCCCGCTGGCGGCCCCGCTGGTGTCCGAGGAACCGATCGGCGCGCTCCAGGCCCGCCATCTCGCCGACTCGCACCGTCGCCTCGGCTACGCCTACCCGGACCTGCCACGCCTCGACGTCCTCGCCCAGCCGCGGCTGGACGGCGTCCGGCAGGTCTGTGAGGAGCGCGGTCTCCCCGAACCCGTCGTCCGCAGTGTCCCGCTGGAGCTGGACGGTGCCACGGAAGCCGTGAAGGCCTGGCTGGCAGCCGACCCGCCGGTGACGGGCATCTGCGCCTTCAACGACGACATCGCCATGGCCGTGCTGCTGGGCGCGCAGGCTCTCGGGCTGGACGTCCCGGGGGACCTCGCGGTGATCGGCGTCGACGACATCCCCAGCTCCGCCCTCCTACGACCGTCCCTGACCACGGTCGTCCGCGACACCGACACCCTCGCGCGGGGTCTGGCCCGCCGTGTCGTCGACGCACTCGACGGGAAGGCGACGCCCGCCGCACGGATCGAGGACCCGCTCGGCATCGAGCACCGGGACTCGACCTGAGGGGGTGCCCGCGGCGGCGGAGCCGAGGCGTGCCGTTCTCGGAGCCGGTGTCCGCGCAGCTGGATCGTCGGGCTCCGTGAGCAGTTGGAGGGCGCGCTCGCCGAGGGGCTGGACGGTGGACCGGACAGCCGGTTACCGTTCCGCCCGTCACGCGGCGCGAGGTGTTCCGGGCCCGGGTCGGGACGGGTGGGGCACGGGTCGGCACCACGACTGGACGGGCCCGCACCGCGACCGGAGGGGCCGGCACCGTGAACGAAAGCGGCAGCAGTGAGGCCGCTCGCCCCGTCGGAGAAGGCGCACACGCGCTCTCGCCGTGACCATCCCGTTCCGGTCCTCCGATCTCAGATCCTCCGATCTCAGGGCCTGCCGCTCGCAGAGCCGGGCACCCGAGCTGCCCTCTCGGGTCCGCGGCCCGTCGAGCCGCAGCTCCGGGGCCCCGGCCCCTCCACCTCGGCCGAACCGCGCTGTCGCCCCACGGCGGCACCCAGTCTCGCCGGAACCGCGGTCACCTAGACGATCAACTTCCAGGAGGTTCAGATGACCACACCCCCTCCGCCCTTCGACCCGGAGCTGGCCGCCGCGCTCGTGGAACTGGGCGATCAGGCGCCGACCAGCGCGACCCCGGACGACATCCCCGCGGCAAGGGAGCGGCTCAACGGCGACGTCCCCCTCCTGACGAACGACGAACTGAGCTGTGGCGGACTCTTCGAGGTCCACGAGCGGTCCGTGCCCGGCCCACCGGGTGCGCCGGACGTCTCGTTGCTCGTCTGCCGGCCCACGTCCGTGCCCGGTCCCCGCCCGATCGTCTACTTCACGCACCCCGGCGGCATGATCGTGGGCACCAACCGGCTGGGACTGCCGCTGGACTGGGCCGAGGAACTGGGCCTGGTGGTGGTGTCGGTGGAGTACCGGCTCGCCCCCGAACATCCGCACCCGGCACCGGTCGAGGACTGCTACGCGGGCCTGCTGTGGACGTCGGCCCACGCCGAGGAGATCGGTGGCGATCCGGACCGCATCGTGCTGGCGGGAGGCAGCGCCGGCGGTGGACTCGCCGCGGCCCTCGCCCTCCTCGCCCGGGACCGCGAGGGCCCCCGTGCCATAGGTCAGTTGCTGATGTGCCCGATGCTCGACGACCGCAACGACACCTGGTCCGCCCACCAGATGGCCGGGCTCGGCGTATGGGACCGAACCGCCAACGAGACGGGCTGGAACGCCCTGTTGGGTGAGGCGCGCGGCACCGACGACGTCCCGCCGTACGCCGCTCCCGCACGCGCGGTCGACCTCTCGGATCTCCCTCCGGCCTTCATCGACGTCGGCTCCGCCGAGACCTTCCGGGACGAGGACGTCACCTACGCCTCCAGGATCTGGCAGGCCGGAGGACGCGCCGAACTGCACGTGTGGCCGGGCGGTTTCCACGGCTTCGACGGCCTCGTGCCGCAGGCCGCGCTCTCGGTCGACGCCCGGGAGGCCCGGCTGCGCTGGCTTCGGCGGCTCCTGGGGGAGTGAGTGACGGTCCTCCTCATCCCTGAGCCGTACCGAGCGGCCTGTCGGGGCGTCGACACCGCTCGTCCTCCCGTCGCGGGTGCCCGCCGCGTCGAGCCGGCCGGCTCGCGTCGCCCCCGCCGACAAGTGGGTCGAGCCGCCGGGCATTGATCAGGAGCGCGGCAGGTGAAGCGACGTCCGTGTCTGTTCGACCTCCACGTCGTCGGTGAAGGTGCCGGTCGCCGTCACGCCGCCGAGGAGCGCGGTGGCGACTGCCACGGCCATCGCGAGCGTCCGACGGCGCGGCCGCGACCGACTGTTCCGAGGCACGGGCGGGGTCTCGGCGGGTGGCCCGCACGCGATGGCCACGCGCGCGTCCAGCCACGCCTCCGCCTCGTCCGCCCGCACTCCGCAGGCCGCCACGAACGCGGCGACCAACTCCCCCCGGGGCAGACGGTCCCTGCCGAGCATGGTCGCCGCCGTGGAGTAGGGCAGGGTGTGGCCCGCCTCCGTCGCGCGGCGTTCCAGCTGGCGGTAGCTGAGGCCCGACCACGCCTTGAGGCGGCGGAGCGCCGCCACGAAGGCGGCCGCGTCGGTGTCCGGCGGTGTGGGCGGTGCTGTGGTCATTCGTGATTCCCCCTGTTGACCTGGACGTACACGGGCTCGCACAAGCTCGAACACCATCATGGCTTGAGAAGCGGCTGGAGCGATGGCCAACCTCGGGACGGATTCCGGAAGTTGGAGGTCACATGGGCAGCACCCCGTCTCACCACCGCCACCGCCACACGCACCGCCACCGCCGTCGTCACGCCATCAGCACTGCCTTGGCCGCGCTGCTGGTGCTCGCCGCGTGCGCCGAAGGGCCCGGCGACGAAGGGCCCGGTGCCGACGAGTCGCGGGGGCGCTCCACGAAGTCCCGGCACCCCGACGGGGAGTCGGTCGCCGACTTCCTCCGCCGTACGCTGCCCGCCGGGCCCGGGGGCACCGTGGTGGCCGCCCGCGGCGACCGGCTCGTGCACTGCGGCGGGTTCGGAGCGGCGGACCGCGCCGCGGGCACTCCCGCGAGCTGCCGGACCGTGTACGACGTCATGTCGATCACCAAGCAGTTCACCGCGACCGCGATCGTGAAACTGGAGGTGCTGGGCCGGCTCCGGGTGAGCGATCCGATCAGCCGGTTCCTCGGAGGAGAACAGGCAGTGCCCGAGGACAAGCGCGGCATCACGATCGAGCACCTGCTCACGCACACCTCGGGGCTGGTCGAGGGGCTCGGCGACGACTACGACCCGGTGTCGCGGGAGGAGTTGGTGCGCCGGGCCCTCTCGTCGAGGCTGCGGTCCGCCCCGGGCAAGGAGTTCCACTACTCCAACACCGGCTACAGCCTGCTCGCCGCGATCGTGGAGGAGGCGTCCGGCGAGGCGTACGAACGGTTCCTGGCCCGGCACCTGTTCCGGCCGGCCGGAATGGAACAGACCGGCTACGTGCTGCCCCGCTGGCCTCGGCACCTGGTCGCGGTGGAGTACGACAACGAGGGGCGCGCCCAGGGCAGGCCCTTCGACCACCCCTGGGCCGCCGACGGGCCGTACTGGAACCTGCGCGGCAACGGCGGCATGCTCTCCACCGCCCACGACATGTTCCGGTGGCACCGTGCGCTCCTGGGGGACGAGATCCTGCCGGCGCGGGCCAGGGACAAGCTCTTCGCACCTCGCGCGCCGGAGCCGGAATCGGAGAACTCGTACGGATACGGCTGGAGCCTGCGCGACACCCCGGACGGCCGGCTCGCCTGGCACGACGGCGGCAACGACTGGTCCCTGGGGCTCCTGAGCCGGTCCCTGCGCGACGGCGTCCTCGTGTTCTGGATCAGCAACCACGCCTACCGCGACGGTCGGTGGAACCTTGAGGAGCAGGCGGAGACACTGACCACGGGCATCGCGAGCCGCGTCCGCGCGGAGGGCGCCTGACCGGCCGGATCATCCGCGTCGCGTCGTGGGGTCAGGGCAGCCGGGGGAGTACGTCCCGGGCGGTGTGGCTGAGGATGCGAAGATCCTCCGCGAACCGCGCGCGGTCCGCCTCCGGGAGCGGGGCCAGGAAGTACTTCCTGATGTTCTCGACGTGGACCAGGGCGGCCCGCACCGTCGTCTCCTCGCCCAGCGGGGTCAGCCGTACCAGCTTTCCGCGCCGGTCGGAGGGGGACTCCGCCCGGGTCACCAGCCCCGCCGCCTCCATGCGGTCCACCAGCCGGGTTGCGCCGCCGGTGGTGAGGACCTGTTCCTGGGCGACGGCTCGCATGGACAGCCCCGGTTCACCCGCCCGCCCGAGGATCAGCAGCACCTCGAACATCAGGTGGCTGATGCCGCATTCGACTTCGAGTGCCCGCCCGAGGATGTACTCCAGCCGGTTGGCCGCACCCTGCAGCCGTCCGAACGCGAGGACGAGTTCGTGGTCGGCCGCCTCCTTCGCCGTACTGATGCCTGCCTGCTCACTCACGGCCGCGCCGCCCCTCTCCCGATTCCGATCCCGACAGCCACCGTACCGATCATGCCGGGTGAGAGGGGCGGAGCAGACCCGGTGCCCTGCTCGGGCCACGGTCGTCGTACGTCCGTCGTTCCGCTGCCATCCGTCATCCGTCATCCGTCACCTGTGATCGGTGTCTCCCCGGATCTCGCCCCAGGTGTTGGGCAACGTTTCTCAAACTTACACGGCGGCGGCGACGGTTCACTCGGCGGAGCGGGCCGTGGACCGGCGTGCCACCAGCCTGGGGGAGAGGATGACCTTGGTGGACGGGCGAGCGCGGTCGGCGATCCGCTCCAGGAGCAGGCGTACGGCGTTGCGCCCCATCTCCTGGCCGCACTGGTCGACGCTGGTGAGCGAGATCGGGCCGTAGGCGGCGAACGTGGTGTTGTCGTATCCGGCCACCGAGAGGTCGCCGGGCACGGACAGGCCGGCCTCGGCCACCGCGTCGAGCACGCCCATCGCGGCGATGTCGGCCCCGGCGAAGACGGCCGTGGGCCTGGTCGCGGTGGGGCGGCCCAGCAACTCCCGCGCCGCCCGGTGGCCGCCCTCCTGGCTGTAACTGGTGGAGATCACGTCGATGAACTCCTCCAGCCCGTGCACCCGCATGGCCTGCCGGTATCCGTCCGCACGCCGTGCGTTGGGCATCTCCGCGAGACGTGTCGGATCGGTCTCGTGGTGCTCGATGTGGGCGATCCGGCGATGCCCGAGGCCGACGAGATGCCGGACGACCAGGGCCGCGCCCTCGGTGTCGTCGTCGGCCACGGTGTCGTACGCCGGCGAGGAGCCGTGGCGGCCGACGACGACGGTGGGGACCGCGCCGGCGACATGTTCCAGGTGGGCGCGTGACGAGACCGGGGCGACCAGGACGAGACCGTCCATGCCGCGGTCGATCATCGCCTCGGTGACCCGGGCCTCGGCCTTCTCCCCGTTGCAGCCCGGCCCCAGGAACACCTGGTAGTCGGTCTCCTCGAGTGAGTCGGTGACGCCGTCGAGGATCTCGGGGAAGAACGGGTTGCGGATGTCGGGCAGCATCACACCGATCGTGTAGGTCTGCCCGCGCAGGCCCCGGGCGCCCGCGTGCGGCCGGTAGCCCAACTCCTCGATCGCCCGGCGCACCTTGGTCTGCATCTCGGGGCTGGCCCCGTAGGCGTTGCGCAGCACCTTGGACACCGAGGTGACGGAGACCCGGGCGTGACGCGCGACGTCCACGATGGTGACCCTGCGCTGCGGTGCTGTCGGCTCCATCCGGTCCTTGCCTCTCGGGAGATCGTCCGGCCGAAGTGTAGGCCGGAACGCGCAGGTCGAACGAGGGTCCGGTTCTCTTCCGGTTCTCTTCCGGTTCTCTTGGGCCGAGAACGCCGGGAGGTGCGGGCGGCGCGGACCGTGTGACGCCGCGGCGATGTGCGCGACATCTTGACGTCACGCGGGACGCTCCCTAGGGTCTGGCCACACCCCTTGGGAAACGTTACCCAAAGCCGTAGCGATTCCCGTGGCCCGACAGCGGGCCGGCTCCTCCATTCAGCACTGAACACCGTCAGGAGAGCCGGGCGCGTCCCCACGCGGCGCGGATCGGCGGATCGACGCAGCACATGATGTGAATCGTTTCAAGAAAGGGGGTTCGTCGGTGGCTCTGGCCCCGCACGAGCGGCTCGTCGACAAGGACAGGCCTCCGGTCACGGCACCGGATCCGCGGCCCCGGCCCGCGCGCACGACCCCGCCGTGGTGGTTCGCCCTGCCGGCGATGCTGCTGTTCGCCTTCGTCGTCCTGGTGCCGAGCGTCCGCGGCGTGTACTACGCCTTCACCGACTGGGACGGGCTCGACCCCGACTTCTCCTTCGTCGGCCTGGACAACTTCGCCGACATGCTCGGCGACCCCGATGCCAAGCAGGCCGTCTGGCACACCCTGCTGATCGCGGTGGCGATCACGGTCATCCAGAACGCGGTGGGGCTGCTGCTGGCCCTGGGAGTCAACTCCGCCATCAGGTCCCGCAACGTCCTGCGGGTGTTCCTGTTCGCGCCCGCCGTGATCACCCCCATCGTGACGGCCTATCTGTGGCGGAACCTGCTCGGCCCGGACGGCGCCGTCAACAGCCTGCTCGGCGCGGTGGGGCTGGGCGGAGCGCGGCAGGACTGGCTCGGCGACCCGGAGCTGGCGCTGTGGTCGGTGGTCGGCGTGACGGTGTGGCAGTACGCGGGCTACTCCATGGTCATCTTCCTGGCCGGGCTCCAGTCGGTGCCCAAGGAGATCCACGAGGCGGCGTCCATGGACGGGGCGGGACCGGTGCGCCGCTTCTGGTCGGTGACCAGGCCCCTGCTCGCCCCGGCCCTCACCATCAACCTGATGCTGTCGATCATCGGCGGCATCAAACTCTTCGACCAGGTCTACGCGTTGACGGGCGGCGGGCCCGGACACGCGACCGACACCATCTCGACGCTCATCTACAAGGACGCCTTCACCCTCGGTGAGTTCGGCTACAGCATCGCGCTCGCCGTCGTCCTCACGATCATCGTGGCGGTCGTCTCGGCCGGTCAGTACGCCGCCCTGTCCCGCAACGAGAGGGCCGCGTCATGAACCGCTACGGCCGCCGCACCCTGGCGCTGGAACTGGCGATGATCGCCGCCGCCCTGTTCGTGGGCTTCCCGGTGTACGTCCTGGTCAACCTCGCCGTGCGCCCCACGTCGGACACCTCCTCGCCGATCAGTCCGACCACCTCACCGACCCTCGACAACTTCACCCAGGCCTGGCAACAGGGAGCGCTGGGCGGGGCGTTGGCGAACAGCCTGCTGGTGACGGTGTGCAGCGTCGTGGTCGTGCTGGCCGTGTCGTCGCTCGCCGCGTACCCGCTGGCCCGGATCACCGCCCGCTGGTCCCGGGGGACGTATCTGACGATCCTGCTCGGCCTCGCCCTCCCCTTCCAGCTCGCCTCCCTGCCGCTGTACCAGACCATGCGCGACCTGGGCCTGCTCGGCACCCCCTGGGCGCTGGTCCTCTTCTACGCCGGCCTCCAGGTGCCGTTCACCGTCTTCCTCTACGTCGGCTTCCTGCGCGCCCTGCCCGGCGACTTCGAGGACGCGGCCCTGATCGACGGCTGCACACCCCTGCAGAGCTTCCGGTACGTGGTCCTGCCGATGCTCAAACCCATCACCGTCACGGCCCTCGTGCTCAACACGGTCGCCGTGTGGAACGACTTCTTCACCCCGTTGCTGTACCTCAGCGGCAGCGCCCAGCAGACGCTGCCGGTCGCGATCGCGGGCTTCGTCGGCCAGTACGTCACCGACTGGAACCTCATCTTCGCCGCGCTGGTGATCAGCATCCTGCCCGTCCTGCTCGTCTACTTCCTGCTGCAGCGCAGCATCATCAACGGCTTCGCGGGAGGGCTGAAGGGATGACCCCGACGCCCGACCGTCCCTCAAGTCCGGTGGCACCTTCCCCGAGGGGGATCTCATGAGAACACGCACACTCCCGGTCGTGATCGCCGCGGTCACGTCCACGGCGGTGCTCGCCGCCTGCAGCGGCGGCACCGAGGCGGGCTCCGACAGCGGCCAGGGCGGCTCGAAGACGCTGACCGTCGCCTCGGTCGACCAGGGCTCGATCGAGGATGTCGTCAAGGCGTTCGAGAAGGCCAACCCGGGCGTCAAGGTCCGGTACACCACCAGCGGCGCCGACCAGTACCAGCAGCAGATCCGCACGCAGCTGTCCTCGGGCACCGCGCCCGACGTGATGTCGGTCTGGCCCGGGAACGGCAACCCGGCCGCCACGTACGTGCTCGCCGAGCCCGGCTATCTGCGCGACCTGTCGGACCGGCCGTGGGCCGCGAAGCTGCCGGACGCGATGAAGTCCGTCGCCCAGTACGAGGGCAAGACGTACAACGCGGTCTTCGGGCAGAACGGCATCGGCGCCGTCTACAACGAGGAGGCCCTGAAGAAGGCAGGCCTCACCGCGCCCGACACCTGGAAGGACCTGCTGGCCTTCTGCGAGGCCGCGAAGGCCAAGGGCACCCCCGCCTTCGCGCTCGGCAACCAGGACAACTGGGTGACCCAGCTCGTGCAGTACGCCCTGGTCGCCACGACCGTCTACGGCGAGGACCCGGACTTCGACAAGAAGATGCAGGCCGGCGAGGCCACGTTCGCGAAGTCGCCCTGGACCACCGCACTCGACAAGTACATGACGATGGAGAAGACCGGCTGCTTCCAGAAGAACCCGCTGGGCACCAACTACGAGGCCAGCCAGCAGCTCGCCGCCACCGGCAAGACCCTCGGCATCGTGCAGGGCAACTGGGTGATCGCCCTCCTCAAGCAGAAGAACCCGAAGGGCACGTTCACGCTCAAGGCGCTCCCGGCCACCGACGACCCGTCCAAGACCCTGATACCCGCCGCCGCGGGTGCCGGGTACGCCGTCAACGCGAAGGCGAAGAACGAGGAACTGGCCCTGAAGTTCGTGGACTTCGTGATGTCGGCCAAGGGCATGAACACCTTCGTCGCGAAGCAGGGCGGACTGCCGTCCCTGCCCGACACCGGCTTCGCGGCGGACCCCTCGCTCGCCGAACTCTCGGAGTTCATCACGTCCGACCGCACGGTGCCCTTCATGGACCAGCTCTGGCCCAACCCCAAGGTCCAGCAGACCATGCTCAGCGGCCTCCAGGAGATCTTCAGCGGCCAGTCCACGCCCGAGAAGCTCCTCGACGAGATGGACGCCGACTACAAGTCCGGCAGCTGACCGACCAGCCGTCGGCCGCCGGACGCGGCCGACGGCTCTCTCCGCCGACTGAATGAAACGTTCAAACCGGCATCGAACAATGGATCGGAGGTTCGGTATGTCCGACGTCCCGAGTGAGGCGTTGAGCCGTAGACAGGTGGTCGGCACGATGGCGGCCTCCGCGGCGGGGCTGGCCTCGCCCGTCGTTCCCGCGCTGCCCGCGGCGACGGCCCGCGCCGACGCGGAGGACGACCGCCGTGGGGCGAGAGTCACCGGGCTCGCCGTCGACGGCCGAGAGGACAGCCCGCTCGGCGTCGACGACCCCGCCCCGCGGCTGAGCTGGCGGGTGACCGGAGCCCACGCCGGCTGGACCCAGGCGGCGTACCGCGTTCGCGCGGCGCGCTCCGAGAAGGATCTGGACCGGGGGCACCTGATCTGGGACAGCGGCAAGGTCCGCTCCGCCGACCAGACCGACATCGCCTGGCACGGACCCGCACCCGCCTCCCGCGAGCGGGTGGTGTGGCAGGTGCGGGTCTGGAGCACCGACGGCCACGCGACACGGTGGAGCCGCCCCGGCGCCTGGGAGACGGGCCTCCTCAAGCGCTCCGACTGGGGCGAGGCCCGGTGGATCGAGCACCCGGGCCGCACCCCGGACCAGCCCCTGCCCGTCTTCGCACGCGCCTTCCGGGTGAGCCCGAGAGGGGGAAAGGTCGTCCGGGCGAGGCTGTACCTGTCCGGCATCGGACTGCACGTGGCACGCCTCAACGACGAACCCGTCACCGACGAGGTGCTCGCCCCGGGCAACTCCAACCACCAGCTCTCCACGGAATACCGGGCCTACGACGTCACCCGCCTCATCCGCTCCGGGGACAACACCCTCGGCGTCGAACTGGGGCACGGCACCGCCCTCGTCACCCGGTCCGTCACCCACCCCGCCACCGGCCGCACCGCCCCGTACAGCTGGTGGCAGAGCCAGCCCAAGGGCGCCGCCACCCTCGCTGCGCCCGTCGCGCGGGGTGCCGGCACGGTCAGGGTCAGCAGCGTCGCCAACTTCCACGTGGGCGGAACCATCAGCATCGACACCGGCGACGGCGGCGAGCGTCTGGAGTCCCGGACGATCACCGCGATCGGCACGGCGGGCCCCGACGGCACCGGCATCACCTTCGAGCCCGGTCTCTCCGCCGCGCACGACAGCGGTGCCACCGTCGTCGGCTCCGGCAACTCCCTGGCCGGCATCGACCCCAGCGCGGGCGCCGCCGTCCCGCCACGGCTGATCGCCCGCCTGGAACTCACGAAGGCCGACGGCACGGCCGAGACCGTCGTCAGCGACCGCTCGTGGCGGGCGGCACTCGGCCCGACCGTCACCGCCAACTGGTACTCCGGCTCCGACTACGACGCCCGCCGCGAACAGCCCGGCTGGACCGCGCCCGGCGCGGACCTCGGCGGGTCGGCACGGCGGCGCGACGGCACGGCCATGGGATGGACCGACGCGGGCATCGCACCGCCGCCCAACCTGACCACCGCACTGGTGTGGCGGGCGGCCGAACCGCTCAGGATCGTCGACAGGATCCGTCCCGTCGCTGTCACCCAGGCGCGTTCCGGCGTCTGGGTCTTCGACTTCGGACAGAACTTCGCCGGCTGGCCGCTGCTCGACCTCGACGGCCCGCTCCCGGCCGGGACCACGGTCAAGATGTACCCCGCCGAGTCGCTGAAGGCCGACGGCACCGTCGACCAGGCGTCGCTCATGGGCGGCGGTCCCGGCCGCGGCACCGACCTGTTCGCCGCCTACACCACGTACGGCGACGAGCGCGGCGAGCGCTGGCATCCGCAGTTCCACTACTTCGGCATGCAGTGGCTCCAGGTGACCGGTCTGCCGGAGGGATATGTCCCCACCCCGGACACCGTGACGGGGCTCCAGATCCACGCGGACGTCCCGGACGCCGGCTCCCTGTGCACCTCCGACGAGCGGATCAACCGCGTCCACCGCATGTCCCGTTACTCGATCATGAGCAACGTCATGTCCACCTTCACGGACTGCCCCGGCCGGGAGAAGCTCGCCTACCCCGCCGACTACGTCCAGCCCTTCGGAGCCGTGCACCGCACCTTCGGGTACGCGGCCTACCTGCGCACCATGCAGCGCCACCTCGTCGAGGGCCAGTCCCGGGCCGGTGACAACATCGGCAACGTGGCGCTGAAGGCCCCCGTGTACGACTGGGGGTACACCGGCCGCTTCGGCGACGAGATCAACTGGGGCAACGGCATCGTCCTGGTGCCCTGGCTGGCGTACGAGACGTACGGCGACACACAGACGATGCGCCGCCACTACCCGCGGATGCGGGAGTTCCTGAACTACATCCGGACCAGAAAGGCGGGCACCGGCGCCGACGCCCACCTCGTCGACGCGGCCCTGGCCGACTGGATCGCCGCCGAGAACACCTCGGGCCGTATCACCGGAACCTGGGGCTACCACCAGGTCGCCGACCGCATGGCCCGGATGGCGGCCCTGATCGGGCGCGACGCCGACGCGGCCGAGTACCGCAGCCTCGCCGACAACATCAAGGACGCGTTCAACGACGCCTTCTACAACACGGCCCTCGGCCGGTACACCGCCGACGGCGACGGGGGTACCGCCGGCGCCACACAGGCGGCGCAGGCGCTCGCGCTCGACGAGGGTCTCGTACCCGACGGCGAGCGCGGCAGGGTCCTTCAGGCGCTGGTCGAACTGGTCCACGCGTACCGTCCGTTCGGCGGCGGACCGCACTTCAGCGGTGGCACCATCGGGCTCGCCCCGATCATCAGGGCCTTGCACGAGGGCGGTCACGACGACCTCCTGTGGGACGTCCTCCAGGAGGACACCCGCCCGAGCTACGGCCACTTCATGGCACCCACCACCGGCAACCCCCGGGGCCTGACGACCGTTCCGGAGGAGTGGGGCATCGGCAACTCCAAGAACCACATGATCCTGCTGCAGATCGAGGAGTGGTTCCACAGCGGTGTCGTCGGCATCCGCCAGGCGCGCGGCGGCGCTGGATACCGCGAACTGGTCATCGACCCCCGCCCGGTCGGCGACCTCACCCATGCGGAGGGCAGCTACCGCACCCCGTACGGCGTGGTGTCCGCCCGCTGGACCCGCGAGAACGGGCGCTTCCGGCTCGACGTGGAGCTCCCGCCGAACACCACGGCGGAGATCCGGCTGCCCGCACCGGGCAACCCCACCCGGGTCGTCGGTTCAGGTCGGCACACGTTCACCAGCCCCGCCCCATGACCGGAACCTGAGAGACCGAGAGGACCCCGAGGCGTGAGCCATGAGGGGCGCAACGCACAAGACGGCGGACCGGCGTCACGCCGCCGCACCGTGCTCGCGGCGACAGCCGGTGTTATGTCGACAGGAGCCAGTGCCGTGGGCGAGGAAACGAGCGCGGCGGCCACAGCGTCCTCCGCCCGCACGGGGGCCCCGTACGGGGCCCGACAGTGGAACACCGCACCCGAACCCCTCGGTGTGGACGCCGACCCCCCACGCTTCGGGTGGCACACACCGTCCGCCACCCGGGGCTGGCGGCAGGAGCCCTACCGGATCCTCGTCGCCAGTTCCGCGGCCCGCCCGACCGCCGAACGCGCCGACGTCTGGGACAGCGGACGGGTCCGCTCCGACGACTCCGCTCCGACGACTCCGTCGCGGTCCCCTACGGGGGCGAGCCGCTGCGGCCCTCGACCCGTTACCACTGGTCCGTCACCGTCCGGGACGCCGAGGGCCGCCGGGCGGGCACCGCGACCTCCGCCTTCGAGACCGGCCTGATGAGCGGCGACGGTGTGGCCGGATGGGACGGTGCGCAGTGGATCGGGATGAAGGGGAAGGCCCCCGGCTCGGCCGGCGCGCCCAGGCTGCGCAAGGAGGAAGCCCTCAAGGCCGGCGGCCCTCGGCGGGTGCGCGCGGCACGGCTGTACCTCTCGGCCCTCGGCGTGTACGAGGCCCACGGCGCTACCTGACCTACGACATCACCCACCTCCTGCGCCACGCCTCCGAGGTCACGCTCGCGGTCGTCCTGGGCAACGGCTGACACAACGGCCGAGTCTCCGACGGCAGCACCTACCACTCCACGGACGGCAACGCCCTCGCGGTCAAGGCGAAGCTGCTGATCGAGTACACCGACGGGACGACGCAGACCGTCGTCACCCGTACGGACGACGGCTGGAGGGCCACCGACACCGGCCCCCACCGGGCCGACGACCTCTACGACGGCCAGACCTACGACGCCCGCCGGGAACTGACGGGCTGGACCGCGCCCGGATTCGACGACACCACGTGGTCGGACGTCGAACGCGTCGCCTTCGAGGACAGGTACCCCGACGTGCGGCTGCTCGCCTACCCCGCGGAGCGCGCGCTTCGTCGACCACTGGGACCGGCGGCCGTGGTCCGTCACCGTCGCCACCAGTGACCGGACAGGACGACAGCCCCAACGCCGGGCGCGCGTCGTGGTGGGCCCCGCCCGTACGGTCGATGCCGACCATCGCGGGGCACCCCTCACGACGAGCCGGCACGCGGGGGCATCCGGCTCCTCGTCCACGCCATCGAGTCGCCCGGGGCTCGCCTGCCCCGGCCTCAGTCGGTCGCCTGCGCGGGCTCGGAGGAGGGCTGCGGCGGGGCGGTCGGCTCCGGTGCGTCGGGACCGGTGTAGTACACGGAGGAGCCCTGCTTGACGCGCTGGGCGTTGCTCTTGGCGACGAGTCCTTCGAGGGTGGTGCGCACGACGTTGGTCTGGATACGGCGGTCCGGGTGGGCCTGGGTGAGCGCGGTGGCGACCTCGGCCGCGGAGCGGGGTTCGCTCTGTTCGGTGAGGTGGCGGCGGATGAGCTCGACGAGGGTGGGCTGAGCCTTCTCGGTGGATGCGGACTTGGTGGTCGCAGCCTTGGTGCCGGCCGTCTTGGCGGTCGTGGCCTTGCCGTCTGCGGTCTTGGCGGTCCCGGTCTTCGCGGTCGTGGCCTTGGTGGCCGTCGTGGCCTTCGTGCTGGTGGACTTCGCACTCGTGGTCTGCGCGCTCGCCGCCTTATTGGCAGCGGTCTTCGTGGCAGCGGTCTTCGTGCTGGCGGTCTTCGTGGCGGTCGGCCTCTTCGTCCGCTTGCCGTCCTGCGGGGGCTCGGCCTTCTTCGCCCGGGTCCGCTTGCCCGCTTCCGGGGCGGGGGCGGCCTTCTGCCGGGGCACTGAAGGGGTCGCGACCTCGTCGGCCACGGGCGCGGGCTCCGGCGCCGCGATGCCGAGAGCCTCCTGCATGTGCACCAGCACCGCGTGGTCCTGCCGCAGACCCAGGAGTTGCTCCTGCAGCGCGTCGATCTCCCCGATGAGACGCTCCTGTTCCTTGGCGTTGCGCTCGAGGTCGGCGGCGACCTGGGCGGTGTACTGCGTCTTGAGGTCGGTCGACTCTGATGGCGTCTCGGTCATGGCGGTTCCCTTCCCGACAACGAACATGATGTGTGCGGATGGTACTCACCCATCGGCGATAAGTCGGCGGTGGGCGAATCCCGGTTGCCCCGGTACCTGGCCGCCCACCATCCTGAGGGGATGAGGAAATCCGTATGCGGCTGAGGCTGCGCCAGTTCAGGCCCCGGACCGGGCCGTACGAGCATCGTGTCGTCCAGCCCCGACAGACGCTTCGCCACACATCGTTGCGCGCCCCCGACCCCATCGGATTCCTGTTCGGCGACCACGAAGGGCTGAACCGGCTGGCGGGCCTGTTCTCCTTCGCCGCCTACTCCCGCCACACGATCGTCCATGTGCCTTTGCGTGACGGTCTTCCACCGGACGAGGGTGTCGGCGAGCGGGTGGACCTGGTGCTGGCCCACCACACGCTCGGCCTGCGCCCCAGCAAGTGGCCCGACCTGCGGCGCAGGCTGGTCAACGGCACTCCGCTGACCGTCCGCACCGACGAGGCCCGCACCCTACGGGACGCCGCGTCCTGGAGCGAACGCTGGGAACGGGCCGACTTCCGGGACGAGTTGAGGCACGCCACCCACGCCAGGACGTTCTTCCTCTTCGGCAGCCGGGACGTCTTCGCCGAGACCGCCACGTACTTCGCCCACGCGGCGGGCTGGGGACCCCACCAGGAAGGCGTGGCCAAGGGCCACTCGGCTCTGATGACGGCGCTCCCGACACTGGCCCAACCCCCCGGCGGCGGGCACCCCCTCGAAGTGCTGATCTGCTTCAAGCCGTATCCGCCCTACGCCCACATCAAGCGACCGGGACACTGACGGGGGGAACCGCGTCGACGGCCTCCCCGCTCCGGCGTGTGCCACGTAATCCCGTGGCGCGACGCGCCCCGGCCACCCAGAATCGCCTGATGCCTGACGTGGAACTGTCCGACGGGACCATCGCTCTGTCCCCGCTGCGCCCGGACGACGCGGAGGCCCACCTCGCAGGTGAGGACGACGCACTGGTTCGCTGGCTCAGCGGCGGACCGAGCACACCTGAGGGCGTCGAAGCGTACCTGCGGCACTGCCGGGAACAGTGGGAGACGGCCGGCCCGTTGCGCGCCTTCGGTATCCGGGTGGGCGTCGACGAGGAGCTCGTGGGGACGATCGACCTGCGCGTCTCGGTAGAGGGGCTGGCTCCCGGCCAGGTGAATGTGGCCTACGGCCTCTACCCGTCCGGGAGAGGACGCGGACTGGCGACCCGCGCCGTCCTTCTGGCCTGCGGATATGCCGCCACCATGGGCGGGAAGGAGGCGGTGATCCGGGTGGAGCCGGAGAACACCGCGTCGGCCGCCGTGGCACGACGGGCCGGATTCGCCCCGGGCGGACGGACACGGAGCAGCGACGGCACGCGGCTCGACTGGTACCTCCGGGACCTGCGCGGCGCTACCCGGTGACGGCCCTAGGACTCGGACCTCGGACCTCGGACCTCGGACTCGGACCACGGCGCACGACTACGCGGGCGCCGCGGCCGGACCGCTCGCCGGTTTCCGTCCCCAGACGGTGAGCATGCCGGCCGACAGCGCCGCGCACCCGTCCTCATCGAGGGAGCGGATCGCCGCGTCGACGGCCGTGTCGTCCACCAGG
Source organism: Streptomyces gottesmaniae (assembly GCF_031845845.1). Lineage (NCBI taxonomy): Bacteria > Bacillati > Actinomycetota > Actinomycetes > Kitasatosporales > Streptomycetaceae > Streptomyces > Streptomyces gottesmaniae. Next base: position 75,355 of record NZ_JAVRFJ010000013.1, on the reverse strand, counting down.
CCGGTGGCGACCATGGCCGCCCGGCTCCGTTCCCAAGTGTCCGTCCAGAAGCGGCTGATGGGGCTGCCCGGGATCAGCGGCGGCACATGCACCTCGGCGGCGACGGACCCGAGCCCCGCGTCCCGCAGCAGCCGTGGGTACGACGGCACCCAGGAGACGTCCGTGCCGATGGTGGCCCGCAGCCCCTCCCACATCGCCCGCATCGTCACGCTGTACGGAGTGTCGGGCGTCCGGTCGTTCGTCAGGTCGATCGCGTCGCTGAGCACCAACACACCACCTGGCTCGACGAGTTCGGCCAGCGCCGTGATCAGGCGGTCGCGCTCGGGAAGGTGCATCAGCACGAAGCGCGCGTGGACGAGTCGGAAGCGTCCGGGGGAGAAGGACGGGGCCGAGATGTCGGCCGCGAGGACATCGAGACCGGGTACCGGCCGAGCTTCGAGGAACCGTACGTCGCGGTCCACGGCCAGGACGCTCGTGACCCCGGCCTCCTCCAGCAGTCGGCGGGAGACGGTGCCCGTACCGGCACCCACGTCGAGGCAGCGCCACCCCGGGCCGGCCCCCAGTTCCCGTAGCCGCGCCAGGGTGATGTCGTCGTAGGCGAGGGCACCGAAGTCGATCCGTGAGCCCTCGCCCGCCTGTTCGGGACGGAAGACGGCTTCGCCGTAGCGCCCGCCGTGGGACCTACCGCCCGGCGGACCGTCGAACGCGGTCATGAGCGAACCTCTTCGCACGAGGGACAGGGCGCGGGGCGGCTCCCCACGAGGTGGCAGCCCCACCCGATCCTCCCCGGCCCCCACCCCACCGGCCCGAGGCGCGCCGCGCCCTCAGCCGTTCGAACCCGGTCGCAATGTCCGGCTGCCGCGCGGCACGATCGGCAGCCCGCCGAGACTCAGTCCCCGAAGCCCGCCGAGACTCAGTCCCCGAAGCCCGCCGAGACTCAGCCCCCGAGATGTTCGCTGTAGGCCTCGGTCGGCGGATACGGGGCGGGGCGTGTCATGCCCACCGACAAGAAGCCCCTGGTGCCCGGAACGGACGTCACGTCGTTGAGGTACGGCGCCGGAGCCGTACCCGCCGGGCCCCGGGCGACGGTCCAGGTGTCGCCGTCCCGGCGCAGATACGTACTGCGGCTCTGGTCCGAGAAGTTCCAGCCCGAGATCCACGCGGCGCGCCCCCGCGCGTCTCCCGCTATCCCGGTGAGCGACCCGAGGGTGAAGCCGGCTTCCAGCCGGGTCCAGGCCGTGCCGTCCCAGTGGCTCAGGGCGGGGTTGCCGGGGCGGCCGATCGGCCCGCCCGCGCCGGCCTCGGTGCCCACCGCCCATACGTCGTCCGGACCGGCGGCATGCACGTCGGCGAGGCCGAGCCGCAGGCCCGCCACCGGGGGGAGTGCTGTCCACGCGCCGTCCCAACGGGCCACGAGGCCGGACCAACCGCCGCCGTTCGAACGGTCCCCACAGACCCATACCTCGCCCGGCCGACGCAGGACGACCCGGTAGAGGTTCACGCTCTCGACCGGCAGTGGGTCCAGCCAGCGCCAGCGCCGCCCGTCGCCGTGCAGCAGACGGGCGGCGCCGTCCCGGACGCCGCAGACCCACACCTGCCGGTCGCGGCCGACCGCCACCGAGGTGAGCCGGACGTCCGGCTCACCCCTGCCGGGGAAGTCGGCCTCGCGCCAGGTGGTTCCGTCCCAGCGCAGCAGGGGACTGGCGTCGCCGGTGGGATGGCCCACGCCCCACGCCGCGGAGGAGCGGACACCGGCGACATCGACGATCCTCGTGTGCGCGAGGTGCGACAGGTCGGTCTTCGCCCATACGTCGCCGTTCCACACCATGGCCAGGGCCCGCTGCTGGGTCTGCACGCCCAGGTCCTCCTCGCCCACGGCCCAGGCCAGTCGCGGCCCGGCGGCGGCGATGCGCCGAAGTTGCGCGGCGGGAACGCTGCCGGGCGCGGGCACGGCCTGCCAGTCCCGCGTACGGGGCGTCGGCACGTCGGCCCGGGACGCGGACGGGCCGAGCGCCGCCCCCGCGAGGGCGCCGATGGTGCCTGCCACAAATCGCCTACGTCTCACTGCTGGATCCCTCCAGGCGGATGGGGCGGTCAGGAGGAACCACCGTGAACCAGCGCACCGCGGAGTTCTAGCCACCCATATGACAAATCGCGCGAGCCCGCTGCCCGGCGACGGTGCCGCCCGGGACCGGCCTTACCCGATCGGGTGACCGATCAGGGGCGTGCGTGCCCGGTGTGGGAGGAACAACTGGAACGAGGCACGAGCCATGCGGTGCGAAGCGCGAGGTGCGGAGCACGAGACACAAGCGTGCGCGCAGACACAAGGCGCGCAGACACAAGGCACGCAAGACATGAGGCGCAGCAAGACAAGAGGCGCAGCAAGACAAGAGGCGCGAAGCACGAGGCACGAGGCGTGGCGTATGCGGCGTGCGGACAGGGCGAGTGGGGAGACAGATGCGTGTTCCGATGACGGTGGCCGACTTCCTGGACCGGGCGGAGTCGGGTTTCGCCGACAGCCCCGGGGTGATCGACGAGCCGAGTCAGCCCGCGGCGCCGGTGGCGCCGTCGACGTACCGGCGGCTGGGCGAGCGGGTGCGGGCCTGGCAGGCGGGACTGGACGCGCTCGGGGTGGGCGAGGGCGAGCGGGTGGCGGTGGTCAGCCACAACTCGGCCCGTCTGCTGGAGCTGCTGTTCGCGGTGCCGATGAGCGGGCGGGTCTGTGTGCCGGTCAACTTCCGTCTGAAGGCGGAGGAGATCGAGTACGTGGTACGTCAGAGCGGCGCCTCGGTGCTGCTGGTCGACCCCGAGGTGCGGGACACGGTCGCCGACGTCAAGGTGGCGCACCGGTTCACGCTGGGGGAGCAGACGGACACCGAGCTGATGCGGTTCGGGGTGGAGCCGAGGCCCTGGGCCGACCCGGACGAGGACGCGACCGCGACGATCAACTACACCTCGGGAACGACCGTGCGCCCCAAGGGAGTTCAGCTCACGCACCGCAACATCTGGGTGAACGGGCTGACCTTCGGGCTGCACACCCGGGCATGGGAGCGGGACGTGTACCTGCACACGTTGCCGATGTTCCACTGCAACGGATGGGGAATGCCGTTCGTGATGGCCGGTCTCGGCGCGAAGCAGGTGGTGCTGCGCAAGGTCGACGGCGCCGAGATCCTGCGTCGGGTGGACGAACACGGGGTGACGTTGATGTGCGGCGCGCCGGCGGTGTGGAACGCGGTTCTCGACGCGGCGACCGGCTGGGCGGGGCCGGTGCCGGGGCGCGACCGGGTGCGGATCGTGTGCGCGGGAGCGCCGCCGCCGAGCCGGATGATCCAGCGCGTCGAGGAGGAACTGGGCTGGGAGTTCACCCAGATCTACGGTCTGACGGAGACCTCACCTCTCCTGACGTTCAACCGCGCGCGGCCCGAGGACGATGCCCTGCGGGGCGAGGAGCGGGCGCGGAAGCTGTCGCGGGCCGGTCTTCCGGCACTCGGGGTGAAGCTGCGAGTGGCGGAATCCGGTGAGGTGTTGGCGCGCTCGAACGTGGTCCTCGACGGCTACTGGGAGAAGCCCGAGGAGACCGCCGCCGTGCTGGAGGACGGCTGGTTCCACACAGGTGACGGCGGGACGATCGACCCCGAGGACGGGCATCTGACGATCTCGGACCGGAAGAAGGACGTCATCATCACCGGCGGTGAGAACGTGTCGTCGATCGAGGTGGAGGACACGGTCTTCAGCCACCCCGGGGTCGCCGAGGTCGCGGTCATCGGGGTGCCGGACCCCAGGTGGGGCGAGACGATCAAGGCGCTGGTCGTGCGGGCCGAGGGATCGGCCGTGAGCGAGGCCGAGATCATCGCGTACTGCAAGGAGCGGCTCGCCGGGTACAAGGCGCCGACGACTGTGGAGTTCCGGGAAGCCATCCCGCGGACGGCGACCGGGAAGGTCCAGAAGTTCAAGCTGCGGGAGCCGTACTGGGCCGGGCAGGACCGGCGGGTCAACTGACCGGGCGCGGCTGCCGGCGAGGCGCTGTCGTGGGGCGGGGCGGAGGAAGGCCCCGCGTCCGCCCCGCCCCACGGGTGCGGCAGAGGGACGCCCGGGCGCACTGGACGAGGTGCCGGCCGGTGATCGCGCCGCCCTCCGGTTCCCGAGGCTATGAGGGCCTCTGGCTCGAGAGCCTGGCGGCCGTCGGTGAGGGTGGCTTACGGCATAGCCGCGAATCTCTCCCGGTGGTCGCGTGCCCACTGCTCGAACGTGCCCGCCGGTCGGCCGAGCACCCGCGGCACGTGGTCGGTGATGTAGGCCGCACCGCCGGCGCGCGCCCAGCCGATGCCAGTGATCATCCCGGTCGGCAACTGGTCGAGCGCACTCGTGTCGGTGATCTTCACCGGCCGTTCCAGCACGCGCTCCAGGATCGCCGCCTGGTCTGCGAATGTCAGCAACTCCGGCCCGGTCAGGTCGTACCGTTGTCCGTCGTGCGCGTCGCTGGTCATGGCGGCGACGGCGACCGCTGCCACGTCCCTCGGGTCGACGACGGCCTGCCGGGAGGCGCCGACCAGGTTCGGGATCGTCTCTCCGGCCTGGATCAGCGCCCGATACCACAAGAAGTTGGAGGCGAAGCTCGGCGGGCGGAGCATCGTCCACACGAGACCGCTGGCCTCGATCGCCTCCTCCGCGGCGAGGTGCCACGCGCCGACGGTCGCCCCGTCGAACCGCTCACCGCTGCCGATGGCGGACAGCTTGACGATCTTACGGACGCCCGCCGCCAGCGCGGCCGTGATCAGGGCGATGTCATGGTCCGCGGTCGGCGCGGGGGGCACGGTCACGAGGAAGACCGTGTCGACGTCGGCCACCGCGCGCGTCAGAGACGCCGGGTCGTCGAAGTCGGCCCGCACCCCTCCCGGCCGTTCGCGGCGGGACATCGCCCGGAAAGGCACGCCCCGTTCGGTGAGCAGACGGACGACGTGACCACCGACGGTGCCTGTAGCACCGGTAACAAGAATCATGTCCCGACGATCGCATCGCTCTCGCGCCGCTTGATAGGAAGTTTCGGCACTATCGTGAGCTGCGTGAACTCTCTCGTCGTGCCGCCTCCCCTTCTGCGTTGGGTGTCCGGGATCGATGTCGCGACGGCGGCTGGTTCGGCGGCGGTCGACGTGCCGGATCACGCCACCACACTTCTCCTGCGCATCGACAAGCGTGAGCTGATCGCCCTGGGGCCCCGCACCCGAGCCGCCTATCACGTCGGCGCGCCCGGGCGCGCGTGCGTGCGGGTTCGCATGCGGCCGGGGCGTGCCCAGGCCCTGCTCGGCCGTCCGCTGCGTGATCTCGCCGACCGGGCCCTGCCGCTCCGCGAACTACCGGGCCTGGACGTCGACCAGCTCGCCGCCGATCCGATCGCCGCTCTGGAAGCAGCAATGGCCGATTGGCCGGAGCCGCCGGAGCGGCTCGAAGAGGCGGCACACCTTCTGGTCGGCGGCACTGTCGCCACGACCGCGGCCCGGTTGCACATCAGTGAGCGCCGCCTGCACACCTTGTTCACCGCCGGCACCGGCTTGTCCCCCAAGCACTTCGCACGCATCGACCGCGTTCGCACCGTGCTCGCGGCCGATGCCGGCCGGTGGTCGGACATCGCCGCGACGGCGGGGTACTACGACCAGTCCCACATGACGGCAGAGTTCCGCCACTTCATGGGTGTCCCGCCCGCCGCGTTCACCGCAGGGCGGCGCCCCGCCGCGACTCCGTGCACTGCCTGAGTTCCAGGACCGGCAACGGAGGAGTTGCGGCGGCTCGTCGAAGACCGTCCGGTCGCTGTTCCGCGTGCGGCGGCGGCCCAGCGGGTGAGTTGGATCGTAGACGGCCGCTGCGGCAGCAGCGCCGCGCATGGGTGCCCCAGGGGTTCGGTCAGCCATGACGGCGAGGCAGGCACAGGTCTCCCGATGATCACAAGCCGCAACTCCATGGTCGCCAGGGCCTGTTCCTCTTTGACTTCAGAGGTGCCCCATCGGGCCTGCCTGCGCGAGTTCCACGACTGTCACTACCCCTGCGACCGCGGCTGCGACTCCCGGTCCGACTCCGGAGCCGTAACCGGACGTCGGAGCAGATACACGCCCGCGGCCGACACCAACACGGCCATGCACGCGATGAACACGAGCCCGGCGCCTTCCAGGCCCATCGGCTCCGCCAAGAGCCCGACACCGATGACCGGTACCGAGATTCCCGTGTAGGCCACCACGAACAATGCGGAGATCACGGCCGCCCGTCGGTCCGCCGCCGACGCGGCCGCCACGGCGGACAGCGCCGCGCGGAACGCCAGTCCCTGCGCGGCCCCGCCCACGACGGCGCTCAGCACCACCAGCGCCAGCAGTTCCCAGTGCAGCGCGCCCGCCAGCAGCGCCAGCCCGGCCAGGAGCCCGGCGCAGCCCAGTGGCAGCGACCGACGCACACCGACCCGTCCGACGGCCAACTGCCCGCCCGTGGAGGCGAAGAAGGCCAACGCGACGATCAGCCCGCCTACCGCGTGGTTGCGCACGTCCAGGGACTCGGCGAGGAAGGCCGGGCTGACCGAGGTGAAGACCCCGAACAGGGCGAACCCCACGAAGGAGGCGGCCGCTGCGGGCCCGAAGACCACCCGCACCGAAGGCGGCAGACTGGGCCGCCGCGGTCGTACGGTGGTCAGCGGCCGCCGCTCCCGCACGGTTTCCGGGAGCCCCAGCAGCACGGCCGCCGAGCAGGCCACCAGGGCGAGGTGGACGGCGAAGGGCAGATACAGCGGCCACTGGGCGTACTGCGCGAGCACCCCGGCGAGCAGTGGACCGCAGCCGAGCCCGCCCATGTTCGCGGCGGTCGCCACGAACGTGGCCCGCGAGGCATCGCCGCGCGGTGCCAGCTCCATCACGTACGCCGTGGCGGCCCCGGTGAACAGCCCGGCCGACAGCCCCGACAACAGCCGCCCCACGTACAGCCAGCCCAGCGCGGTGGCGCACAGGAAACAGACGGCGCTCGCCGCCGCGAAGCCCAGACCCCACAACAGCACCGGTCGCCTGCCCACGGCGTCCGAGGCGTTCCCCGCCAGGAGCAGCACACCGATGACCCCGAAGGCGTAGACGGCGTAGACCACGGTGACCGTGAGCTCCGAGAAACCGAACTTGTCCTGGTAGAGGCCGTACAGCGGGGTCGGCAGCGTCGTGCCGGCCATGCACACGGCGAACACCGCCCCACCGAGGATGCACCGGCGCCAGCGCCCAAGATCACCGTCCATACCGCCGACGGTAACCTCACCCACCGCGGCACGCGCCCCGACAGGGGCTCCCGCCTCCGCCTCCCTCCCACCCGCACCACAGGCGCCGACCGATGAACGGCAGACTGTCCGCATGACCCTCCACTGCACCGTGCTGGACGACTATCAGGACGCCGCCCTGACCCTGGCGGACTGGAGCCCGCTCGCCGACCAGGTCGAGGTGCGCACGCTCCGCGAGCACATCACCGACCGGGATCGACTCGTGGCCGAGCTCGCCGACTGCGAGATCGTCGTGGCCATGCGGGAGCGCACCCCCTTGGACGCCGACCTCCTGCGTCGGCTGCCCCGGCTGCGCCTGCTGATCACCACCGGCATGCGCAACGCCTCCATCGACCTCGCGGCGGCGCGGGCCCAGGGCGTGACGGTCTGCGGCACGGCGAGCAGTCCCACCCCGCCCGTCGAACTGACCTGGGCGCTCCTCCTCGGCCTCGCCCGGCAGCTCACCGCCGAGAACCGCGCCCTGCGCGAGGGCGGTCCCTGGCAGTCCACCGTGGGCCAGGACCTGCACGGCCGCACCCTGGGCCTGCTCGGACTCGGCAAGATCGGCAGCCGGGTGGCACGCGTCGCCACCGCCTTCGGCATGGAGGTCCTGGCCTGGAGCGAGAACCTCACCGCCGAGCGCGCGGCGGAGTCAGGTGCTCGACTTGCCACGGACAAGAAGGACCTGCTCGCCCGCAGCGACTTCGTCTCCGTCCACCTCGTGCTGTCCGACCGCACCCGGGGCCTGCTGGGCGAGCCGGAACTGCGCGCCATGCGCCCGCACGCCCACCTCGTCAACACCTCCCGCGCCGCCATCGTCGACCGGACGGCACTGCTGCGCGCCCTGCGCGAGGGCTGGATCGCCGGCGCGGGCCTCGACGTCTTCGACAGCGAGCCCCTTCCCGCGGACGACCCCTTCCGCACCCTCCCCAACGTCCTCGCCACCCCGCACCTCGGCTATGTCACCGAGCGCAACTACCGCACCTTCTACGCGGAAGCGGTGGAGGACATCACCGCCTTCCTCGCCGGCGCTCCCGTCCGGCAGCTGGCGGGCGGGTAGCCGCCTGCGGCGTCGAGCAGGTCCGTGGGGCGGGACTACGAGAGGGAACCGCCTCCCGCGTAGGCGATGTTCGGCCGGGGCGGCCGGGCCATGCCGGCGCCGAGGAAGTAGTCGACGTGATGGGACTGCATATAGCCCTTGAAGGTCATGGCGTTGCGGTAGGCGGGATTGTGGGCCGGTGTGTAGAGCCGGGTGGCGGTGGGCCGGTCGGTGGTGAAGACGATCAGCTCGTCGTGGGAGGCGTTAGTGTAGACGGCCTCCTCCCGCCAGTCGCCGAGGATGTCACCGACGAGGGTGGGGCCGCCCTGCGCGGCGGTGACGGCGCCGTGGTTCCAGGTGCTGACCAGCCGGGGCAGGCTGCCCGTCGGCGTCGGGCGGGCCGGATCCCACTTCTCGATCTTGCCGTCGTTGAGCAGTTCCACAGTGAGGTCGCCGTCCCACCACAGTCCCAACTGCGGCCACGGACGCAGTGAGGTGTTCGGTTCGGTGAGCCTGTCCGAGGGCGCGTTGTAGAGGCCGGAGAAGGACCAGACCTCCATGCCCGGGAAGCGCGGGTCCACGTCACCGGCCATGCCCCGCCCTATGTCGGCGGGGCCGCCGCCGTGCTTCCAGAGGACGGAGCCGGTGGCGGCGTCGTAGTAGTACTCCAGCAGGCCGCTCGGATTGTCCTGCTGCACGCCGTAGCCCTCCAGCCCGGGGCGGCCGGGGTCCATGTCGGCGAGGTGGAAACGGTCGCCGTGGATGATGCCCTGCGGTGCCATCGAGTAGCGCAGGGAGCCGTCGCCGTCGAGGACGAAGCCGATCTCGGCGACCTCGTCCGTGCCGTCCCCGTCGACGTCGACGGCACGGGTGTTGTGCCCGTCGGGGGCGTTCTGGCCGCCGCGCAGCCACGTCCACTCCTGCCGCAGCGCGCTGCCGGTGAACCGCCAGGCGGCCATCATCAGGTTGAAGGTCCCGTCGTCGCGCCGGTTCTTCATGTACGCCACCAGGCTCGGCGTGGTGCCGTCGAGATACGCGACGCCGAGCCGCGCGCCCATCGGACCGTCGCCGAGGTAGGTGGTCGGCACCGCGGACCAGTTGCGGAGCGCTCCGGTCCGGCCGTCGAGGACCGCCATGAACTGACGCGCGTCGTCCGCGTGCGTCCAGGTCGTGCCGTCGCCGAACCTGACGCCGTCGGCGATCTTCAGGGCGACCTCGGCACGGCCGTCGCTGTCGAAGTCGTACACGGTGACGCCGTCCCAGTGGCCCACGTCGATCGCGGACGACCCCGGTTCGATGTTGTCCTGGTTCTGGCTGTTCGGGCCCAGGTCGACGTCCCACAGGAACTGGCCCCGGCCGCTGTACGCCTCCAGCTTCTGCGGGGAGGTCTGCCGGTCCACCACGTAGTCGTACTCGCCGTCGCCGTCGAGATCGCCGACCCAGACGAACTTCACCGGACCGCCGGCGCGCATCGGCACGCGGACCACCGGCTCCGTGGCGTGATCGGCCGTCAAGGTGAAGGACGCGCTGGGCGGCTGCTCCTGCCCGCCCACCACCGGAACGACCCGGTAGCTGTGGGAGCGCGTCAGGTCGGCCGTGGAGTCGACGTAGTTGGTCCCGCCCGTCAGGGCGCTCGCGGTGAGCTTGACGAAGGCGCCACCGCCGGTGGAGCGGTGGACGTGGAAGCCGATGCCGTCCGGGTCGAGCCCCAGCAGCCGCCAGGAGACCAGCACTTGGGCGGGCCCGGAGCGCACGGCCACGACCCCCCGCCCGAGGTTCTCCATCACTCGCGCGGCCCGCACCGTCGGTGCCTCGCCGGTCACGGCCGTGGCCGCGCCGGGAGAGGTGAGGCTCGTGGCCCCGACGGCCAGCGCGGCACAGACGGACAGGGTGAAAGTCATGCGCATGACAACCTCCGTCGGGCGGGAAACCGTGAACCAAGCGAACCGGGTGGGACTTAAACCGTTTACACGCCTGTGATCGAAGCACCGCCGGACACGAGCGTCAAGGCTCACGGGGCGTCAACATCCATGGAGTTCACGGCCATTGGCGTGTCCGATTCACCCCGTCGGCGCCGCCTGGAAACGCTTTCAGAATGTATGCCGGGGCCGGTCGGTGAAATCCCGTTGCCGGAAGCGATCTCCGTCACTACGGTCGGCGCATGGCGGACGACGAACCCACGCGCGCGGCACGGCTGCTGGATGCCCAGGCGAAGGCCGTACGGCTCTTCGCCGAGATGGAGGAGCGCGGTCTCGTCGCCCCCGGCGAGGGGGAGCGCGCGGTCAGCGACCGGGTCCGTGACCTGGCGAACGAACTGTTCGGCACCACCCGGCACTGGCACAAGAGGATCGTGCGCTCCGGCCCGAACACGCTGAAGCCCTACCGGGAGAACCCGCCGGACCGGGTGATCGCCGCGGACGACATCGTGTTCGCCGACTTCGGTCCGATCTTCGAGGAGTACGAGGCCGACTTCGGCCGGACCTTCGTCCTCGGCGACGACCCGGTCAAGCACCGGCTCCGCGACGACCTGTCACGCGTCTTCGCGGCGGGCCGAAGGTTCTTCGAGGCCCACCCGGACATCACCGGAGCGCGGCTGTACGCGGAGGTGGAGAGCCTGGCCGAGGAGGCGGGGTGGGAGCTGGGCGGCTGGCACGCCGGTCACCTGGTCGGCGAGTTCCCGCACGAGTGGATCGAGGGCGCGGACGTGGAGTCGTACATCACCCCGGCCAACACCACACCGCTGCGCCGCACCGACAAGGCCGGGCGCCGCTGCCACTGGATCCTGGAGATCCATCTCATCGACACCGAGCGTGAGTTCGGCGGTTTCCATGAAGAACTTCTCACCCTCTGACCAGGGCCGCGCATCCTCTCGCGAACCTCGGTGGAAGACCGGGGCAACCATCCGTCTCCCTCGTGGGTCACATCCTGTGAGAGCAAAGACGCTCTCATGGCTACAAGGGGGAAATATGAGAAAGGCACGTAATATCGTGACGATGGGGGCCTTAGCCGCACTCGCGGTGGGCGCCTCGACCGCCTTCGCCACGACGGCCTCCGCCGCACCCAACGTCACCCCGCAGGGTGTCTGCGGCAGCGCCTACAAGACCGTGAACTCGGCGCCCGTGGGCTCGTTGGGCACCGTCTACCTGACCTACAACTCCTCGAACGGCGAGAACTGCGTCGCGACCATCCGCAAGAACCCGGGCACGCTCAAGCCCATGTCCACGTGGGTCTACGTCCCCGCGACGGACGAGTACGCGGGCGACTCCGACAGCTACTCCTCCTACGCAGGGCCGGCCTACGTCTACGGCAAGGGCTTCTGCGTGAGCTGGGGCGGCAGCATCGACAACGTGTACGTGTCGGTGGAGAACTCCAACTGCGGTTCGCTGAAGGAACACCGGGTCACCGAGATCCGCTGATCCGGCCCGTCACCCGGCCGTGAGTTCCCGCGCCGCCTCCTCGTGAGACGCACCTGGCGCGGGAACTCACGGCACTGTGTTGAACGCGTTCAAAAAGGCGCTACCCTGAGGTCGAGCCAACCGAGGGGGTTCGATGAAGGTGGTGCTGCCCGGGGGAACCGGACAGGTCGGTGCGATTCTCGACCGTGCGCTGACAGCGGCCGGCCACGAGGTCACGGTGGTGACGCGGCGGCCCACGCGGGCGCACGACGTCGGCTGGGACGGGGCCACGCTCGGGCGCTGGGCCACCGCGATCGACGGCTGTGACGTCGTGATCAACCTGGCCGGACGCAGCGTCTCCTGCCGCTACACCGCCGAGAACCTGCGGGCCATGATGGACTCCCGGGTCGATTCGACGCGGGTCGTCGGCGAGGCGATCGCGGCCGCCGCGCGGCCGCCGCGCGTCTGGCTCCAGATGAGCACGGCGACGGTCTACGCCCACCGCTTCGACGCGCCCCACGACGAGACGACCGGGGTCATCGGCGGCTCGGAGGCCGGGGTGCCTGACTACTGGGCGTACAGCGTCGAGATCGCGAAGAACTGGGAGCGGGCGCAGGCCGAGGCACCCACTCCCGACACCCGCAAGGTGGCCCTGCGCTCGGCGATGGTCATGAGCCCCGACCGGGGCGGCGTGTTCGACGTGCTGTCCCGGTTGGTGCGCCTCGGACTCGGCGGCCCGGTCGCCGGCGGCGCGCAGTACGTCTCCTGGATCCAGGACGAGGACTTCGTGCGGGCCGTGGAGTTCCTGATCGCCCGGGACGACCTCGACGGGCCGGTGAACCTCGCCTCCCCCGACCCCCTGTCGCACCGCGCGTTCATGCGCGCACTGCGCACGGCCTGGAACGTCCCGGTGGGACTGCCGGCGACCCGCTGGATGGCCGAGCTGGGGGCGTTCGCCCTGCGCTCGGACACGGAACTGCTGTTCAAGAGCCGCCGCGTGGTGCCCGGCCGGTTGCGCGCCGCCGGCTTCTCCTTCGCGCACCCCGACTGGGAGAGCGCCGCGACATCCCTCGTGCAACGGGCCCGGTCGGCGCGGTCCGCCGTGCCCCGCGGGGTGTCATGACGGGCTCGTGGGCCGCTGGTTCCGCCCAAGGTGCCTGCTGACCAGGCGACCGCGACCCGGAAGCGGATCGCCTCGCATGAAGGCGGACAGCACCCCGATGGCCTCCAGGGTCCCGGCGAGACAGAGGTTGACGTGCGTGCGATGCTCCCCGTCCGTCATCATCCGCGCCTCCTCCCGTCCGATCATCAGGGTCTCCGTGATCAGCCCGGCGGCGTCCGCGACGCGGGACTGGACCTCGGCGGCGTTCGGCATCAACATGACCGCCAGTTCGGCGTCGTCGATGAAGGTCCGCGCGATGCCGCGCCAGGGCTGCAACTCCTCGGGCACGGGCCTCAGCTCGCAGTCCTTCAAGTGGCGGCGAAGGACGTACAGCTCGGACAGGGCCTTCTCGCCCGCGGCCCTGCCGCGCTCCTCCAGCAGACCGGTCCGAGCCGCCTCCTGCTGCTCCCGCAGCACCGCCGCCTGATGCCGTTGCTGGAGCCAGCCGCCCACCAGAGCCCCGCCGGCGCCCACCACGGCTCCGCCGAAACCGATCAGCCCCACCCACATCTCCGTCTGCACGGCCCTCCCCTCGCCCCCTGCCACCACGTGATCAGCATGCCGACCGCCCCGCGTCCGTGGGGGCCGATCCCGTCAACTCCCCGCCGATTCGTCCCTGATGAAGGCGCGCGCCGCCGAATATCGAGTGCGCCAGCCCAGGCGGGCGTAGCAGACTCCCAGGCATGGTGGACATGCGCATGTTCCGGGACGAGGTCAACCGCCGGGCCGGCGGAGACCCCGGCGGGTCGGCGAGGGAACTGGCGGAACTGCTCGGGGTGCGCACGGTCGTCCTGCTGGAAGGGCTGAGCGACCTCGCGGCCGTCGAGGCACTGGCCGAGAGGCGGGGCCGTGACCTGGCCGCCGAGGGGGTGTGCGTCCTGTCGATGGGCGGCGCGATGAGCGTCGGCCGCTACACCGCGCTGCTCGGACCGTCCGGCCTCGGCCTGCGTCTCGTCGGTCTGTGCGACGAGCGCGAGAAGCCGTTCTTCGACCGGAGCCTCGCCCCGTCCTCGACCCCGCGCCACGCCGTCTTCGTCTGCTCGGCGGACCTGGAGGACGAGCTCATCCGTGCGCTGGGCACCCCGCGGGTCGAGCAGATCGTCCACGACGAGGACGAGTCGCGCCCCTGGCAGACCTTCCTGCAGCAGCCCGCCCAGCACGGCCGCCCCCGGGACCAGCAGCTGCGGCGCTTCATGAGCACCAGGAAGGGCCGCAAGATCCGCTACGGCCGCCTCCTGGTCGAGGCCCTCGCCCCCGAACAGGTGCCCGCCCCCCTGGACGACCTCTTCGCCGGCCTGTGAGGCCGGGGCGGCGCGGGCCGGCCCACGACCGCTCGCGCGCCCCGGACCTGCTGTGACTTCCCCCACCTGCCCTTGCCGGAGCATGCGGCGCTTACCTACGTTCGGTCGCATGTCCTCCCATGACCGCGCCCTTCCCGGCGGACCGGACGAGCCCGAGGCGGCGAGCGATCCCGCCACGGGCGGCTTCGACACCTCCCCGACGGTCGATCTGGACCTCGACCTGACCTCGCACGAGATGCTCCGGCGCGCTCATGTCCTGGACGCCCTCGGCGACGACTGGGACCCCGTCGCGGCCCTGCGCGACGAGCAGGCGGCGTACCGCCTCCTGTACTCCGGCCTCGACGCGGAACAGCGGCGGGTCTACGACGAACTGGTCGCGGCCGGTGTGCTGCCCGGCGGAGGCGGCGGTCATGCTGCCGCTTGACCCGCAGGCCGACATCGGGCGCCGCGCCTGGGTGGCCTGCCCCAACTGCGCCGACCACCAGGGATGCGCCACCTGCGGGCAGGGCCGTACCTGCTCCGAGCACTGGCGCTACCTGCTCTCCAACGTCGGCAGCCTGCTGCACCTGCAGTGCCCGTCGTGCACCCACATCTGGGCCCACGAGACCCACTTCGGCGCCACGCGCACCCCCTGGGAGCGCATCACCAGCGGCCTGCGACGACGGTGACCGGCCCCCGCCGCTGAGCAGGCGGGAGGGCCGGCCCGGTGAGGCCGGACGGCGCATCGGCGCCCGCTTTCGGATGACCTCACCGTCTGTCGCCGGGGACGGCGGGCGGCCGTGGCCGAGGATCTCGGTCGGCGGTCATCCCTGCCTGCCGTTCGTCCGCCCGGAGGCAGCCGTGCACATCCTGCTCCTAGCCAGCGCGTTCAACAGCCTCACCCAGCGCACACACGCCGAGCTGCGCGACCGGGGCCACACCGTGGCGGTCGAACTGGCCCTGCCGGGCAGCCCCCTGCCGGAGGCCGTACGACGCCACGCGCCGGAACTCATCGTGTCGCCGATGCTCAGGACGGCGATCCCCGAGGAGGTGTGGTCGGCGTACACCTGTCTCATCGTCCACCCCGGGCCCGTGGGCGACCGGGGACCGTCCTCCCTGGACTGGGCGATCCACGAGGGCGCCGACCGGTGGGGCGTCACCGTCCTCCAGGCCGACGCGGAGATGGACGCCGGCGACGTCTGGGCCTGCGTGCCGTGCCGGGTCCCTCCGGTGTCCAAGAGCGAGCTGTACCGGGGCGAGATCGCCGACGCCGCGATCGAGGCCGTGCTGCTCGCGGTGGAGCGCTTCGCCGACGGGGCCTACGTACCGCTGAAGCAGGACGGGGCGGGCACCGCCGACGCGGAGGCCGATGCCCATGCCCATGCCGGTGCGGACGTCGATGCCGAGGTCGCCCCACCCCCGTGCCTCCGCACACGTCCCTACCTCGACCAGAGCGTCCGGCGCGTCGACTGGGCCGAGGACGCGACCGAGGACGTCCTGCGCAAGCTGAGGGCGGCGGACTCCCAGCCCGGGGTGCTGGACGTGCTGCTCGGCGGCGAGTGGTACCTGCACGGAGGCCATGCCGAGGGCGTGCTGCGCGGGCGGCCGGGGGAACTGCTGGGCACCCGCGCCGGGGCGATCTGCCGGGCCACCAGGGACGGCGCCGTGTGGATCCCCGAACTGCGGCCCCGGCGGCTGCCCGGACAGCCGCCCACCTTCAAGCTGCCCGCCGTACGCGCCCTGGGCGACCGGCTGCCACCGCTGCCCGAGCACGCCCTGCCCCGCCTGCCCGAGAACCCGCACGGGACCTGGTCGGACATCCGCTACCGGGAGGACGGGAGCGTCGGGCACCTCGCGTTCTCCTTCCCCGGCGGCGCCATGAGCACGGAGCAGTGCCGCCGCCTCCTGGACGCCTACCGGGAGGCGTGCGCACGGCCCACCACGGTCCTGGTGCTGGGCGGTGAGCGGGACTTCTTCTCCAACGGGATCCACCTCAACGTCATCGAGGCCGCCGACGACCCCGCGGCCGAGTCCTGGGCGAACATCAACGCCATCGACGACCTGGTCGAGGCGGTCCTGACGACGACCGACCGGCTGGTGGTCTCGGCGGTCGCGGGCAACGCCGCCGCGGGCGGCGTGATGCTCGCGCTGGCGGCCGACGAGGTGTGGTGCCGCTCGGGCGCCGTGCTGAACCCGCACTACCGGCTGATGGGCCTGTACGGCTCGGAGTACTGGACATACACCCTGCCGCGCAGAGTGGGGCCCGCGACGGCCGACCGGCTCATGGCCGAGGCGCTGCCGGTGAGCTCGGCGAGGGCGCTGCGCCTCGGGCTCGTCGACCGGGTCGTGGACCGCTGCCCCGACGCCTTCGCGGGGGAGGTCGCCGGCCTGGCGGCGCGGCTGGCCGCCCTTCCGGCGACGGCGGCACGGATCTCCGCCAAGAAGACGGAGCTGGACCGGCTGGAGAGCACGACCCCGCTGGCCGGCTTCCGTGAGCGGGAGCTGACCCGGATGCGCCGGACCTTCGACGACCCGGACGCCGCGTACCACGCGCTGCGCCGTTCCTTCGTCCGCAAGGAACGGCCCGCGCACACCCCGCCGCACCTCGGTCCGGCCCGGGTTGCGCGAAGCGCTCCGATGCCCTCCGGCGCGATCGTCACCGGAACGGCCCCCGCTGGCGTCCCGTCCCGGTCGAACGGCTGATACGAAGAAGAGCGACGGTCGAAATACAGGCTTTCATCCCTTCCCTCCCCAGGAGGCGGTCCCATGACTGAGGCGACGCCGGGCACGCTCGATGCCGCTGACGCGGGCGCCACGCCCGCAGACGAAACGCCCACGATCCACATCCTCTGGATCAACGCGGGCCTGAGCTGCGACGGCGACTCGGTCGCGTTGACGGCGGCCATGCAGCCCAGCATCGAGGAGA
This sequence comes from Streptomyces gottesmaniae, assembly GCF_031845845.1. Lineage (NCBI taxonomy): Bacteria > Bacillati > Actinomycetota > Actinomycetes > Kitasatosporales > Streptomycetaceae > Streptomyces > Streptomyces gottesmaniae. The sequence goes on along the minus strand of NZ_JAVRFJ010000013.1, from coordinate 58,280 downwards.
TCGTGCTCGGTGTGCTGCCCGGGCTTCCCAAGGTCGCCGTGCACTGGCCGCTCATCGACTTCGAATGCGGCCCCGTCGGTGGCTCGGACACGTTCATCGAGTGGTTCTTCAAGGGCGAGCGGGGCGAGATCGACCCGTTCGTACTGGTCGTCGAAGGCTCCATCCCCAACGAGTCGATCAAGCCCGAGGGCTACTGGTGCGGCTTCGGCGACAATCCGGAGACCGGTCAGCCGATCACCACCAGCGAGTGGATCGACCGGCTCGCGCCCAAGGCGCTGGCGGTCGTCGCCATCGGCACGTGCGCCACGTACGGCGGCATCCACGCCATGGCGGGCAACCCCACCGGCGCCATGGGCGTACCGGACTACCTCGGCTGGGACTGGAAGTCCCACGCCGGCATCCCCATCGTGTGCGTCCCGGGCTGTCCGATCCAGCCGGACAACTTCTCCGAGACGCTCACCTACCTGCTCTACCAGGCGGCCGGCGCCGCCCCCATGATCCCGCTGGACGACAAGCTGCGCCCCACGTGGCTGTTCGGGGCCACCGTGCACGAGGGCTGCGACCGCGCCGGCTACTACGAGCAGGGCCAGTTCGCGATGTCGTACGACTCGCCGACGTGTCTGGTCAAACTCGGCTGCTGGGGGCCGGTCGTCAAGTGCAACGTGCCCAAGCGCGGCTGGATGAGCGGCATCGGCGGCTGCCCCAACGTCGGCGGTATCTGCATCGCCTGCACCATGCCGGGCTTCCCCGACAAGTTCATGCCGTTCATGGACGAGCCCCCCGGCGCCAGGGTGTCGAGCGGCGCCAGCGGGGCCTACGGCGCTGTGGTCCGCAAGCTCCGGTCGATCACCGCCAGGACCGTGGACAAGGAGCCCAAGTGGCGCCGTACCGGAGAGAAGATCACCACCGGATACCGGCCCCCGTGGTGACCGGCGAAAGCGGCCGGAGCGGCCGGAGCGGCCGGAGCGGCCGGAGCGGCCGGAGCGGCCGCAGCGGCCGAGGCGGCCGAGAGTAGTCCGCCCCCGCTTCGCGCACCCCCCACCCCAACCTCCCGCGCAACGACGCAACGAAGGGCACGCACACTGATGGCACCGAAGACGACGACGGCCGGCGACGGCAGTGGCCTGGTGGAGATGGCCTGGGACCCGATCACCCGGATCGTGGGCTCCCTGGGCATCCACACGAAGATCGACTTCAAGCAGAAGCGGGTCGCCGAGTGCTACAGCACGTCGTCGGTCTTCCGCGGCTACAGCGTCTTCATGCGCGGCAAGGACCCCCGCGACGCCCACTTCATCACCAGCCGCATCTGCGGCATCTGCGGCGACAACCACGCCACCTGCTCGGTGTACGCGCAGAACATGGCGTACGGCGTGAAGCCCCCGCACCTCGGCGAGTGGATCATCAACCTCGGCGAGTCGGCGGAGTACATGTTCGACCACAACATCTTCCAGGAGAACCTGGTCGGGGTCGACTACTGCGAGAAGATGGTCAAGGAGACCAACCCCGGCGTCCTCGAACTCGCCGAGCGCACCGAGGCCCCGCACGCCGCCGAGCACGGCTACCGCACCATCGCCGACATCATGCGCTCGCTCAACCCCCTGGAGGGCGAGTTCTACCGCGAGGCCCTCCAGGTCAGCCGCTACACGCGCGAGATGTTCTGCCTGATGGAGGGCCGCCATGTGCACCCTTCCACGCTCTACCCCGGCGGCGTCGGCACCATCGCCTCCGTCCAGCTCTTCACGGACTACATGAGCCGCCTCATGCGGTACGTCGAGTTCATGAAGCGCGTCGTGCCCCTGCACGACGACCTGTTCGACTTCTTCTACGAGGCCCTGCCCGGCTACGAGGAAGTCGGCCGCCGCCGCGTCATGCTCGGCTGCTGGGGGGCGCTCAACGACCCCGAGTACTGCGACTTCACCTACGCCAACATGACCGACTGGGGACGGAAGATGTTCGTCACCCCCGGCATCATCGTGGACGGCAAGCTGGTCACCAACGACCTCACCGAGATCAACCTCGGCATCCGCATCCTGCTGGGCAGCTCCTACTACGAGGACTGGCAGGGCCAGGAGCAGTTCGTCACCCACGACCCCCTCGGCAACCCGGTGGACCCGCGCCACCCGTGGAACCAGCACACCATCCCGGCCCCGCAGAAGCGGAACTTCGACGACAAGTACAGCTGGGTCATGTCCCCGCGCTGGTTCGACGGCAAGGACCACCTCGCCCTCGACACCGGCGGCGGCCCCATCGCCCGCCTGTGGTCCACCGCCCTGTCCGGGCTCGTCGACATCGGCTACATCAAGGCCACCGGCCACAGCGTGGTCATCAACCTGCCGCGCACGATGACCAAGCCGGAGACCACCTTCGAGTGGCAGATCCCCAAGTGGTCCAACGCGCTGGAACGCAACCGCGCCCGCACCTACTTCCAGGCCTACGCCGCCGCCGTCGCCCTGCACTGCGCGGAGAAGGGCCTCGCGGAGGTCCGTGCCGGACGCACCCAGACCTGGGAGAAGTTCGAGGTCCCGGACGAGGGCATCGGCGTCGGCTTCACCGAGGCGGTCCGGGGCGTCCTCTCCCACCACATGGTGATCCGCGACGGCAAGATCGCCAACTACCACCCGTATCCGCCGACCCCCTGGAACGCCAGCACCAGGGACACCTTCGGCACACCCGGCCCGTACGAGGACGCCGTGCAGAACACGCCCATCTTCGAGGAGAACACCCCGGAGAACTTCAAGGGCATCGACATCATGCGCGCCGTCCGCAGCTTCGACCCCTGTCTGCCGTGCGGCGTCCACATGTACGTCGGCGACGGCAGAACCGTGAAGTCCATGCACGTGCCCACCGGCCTGAGCGGACTGGGCGGATGAGCGCGACGACGGCGACGGCGCCGGTGAACGCGGAGCAGACCGGACGCAAGGTCGAGGAGGTGCTCGACCGGCTGGCGACGAGCGGCGACCCGGCCGTCACCGCCGCGGCCGAGGAACTCGTCCGTTCCCTCATGGACTTCTACGGTGCGGGGCTCGCCCGCATCCTCCACCTGCTGTCCTCCGCGCCCGGCGATCCGTCGGCGCGGCTGCTCGGCGACGAACTCGTGGCGAGCCTCCTCGTCCTGCACGAGCTGCACCCCGAGGACCGCGACACCCGTATCGTCCGAGCCCTCGACACCGTCCGGGAGCACGCCCTGGACGTCATGGATTTCGACGAGCCGAGCGGCACGTTGAGGGTGCGCGCCCGGGCGTCCGGAGGCTGCGGTCGCGGCTCCGGCGACGAGGACGCCCGGCAGGCGGCCGAGGCGGCACTCGCCTGCTTCGCGCCCGAGGTCAGGGCCGTCCGCGTGGAGACCGCCCCCGCGGAACCCCCGCTGCTCCAGATCGGCTCCGCGCCGACGGGGGCCCGATGACCGCCACGAGCGCGCCCACGCGGACCACCGGGCCCGGTGCGGGCCTGCGGCGGTTCCTCACCGAGCGTCCGCCGCGGCAGGAGCGGTGCGAACTGTGCGCGGTGGCGGTGCCCGAGGACCACCGCCACCTGGTCGACACCGAGAAGCGCGCCCTCGTCTGCGCCTGCGGCGCCTGCGCGCTGCTGATGGAACAGCCGGGCGCCGCCGCGGGCCGCTTCCGCGCGGTCCCGGCCCGCTATCTCACGGACCCCGCCCAGCACCTGGACGACAGCGCCTGGGACGCGTTGCAGATCCCGGTCGGCGTCGCCTTCCTCTTCCGCAACGCGGCGCTGGACCGGCTGGTCGCCCTCTACCCGAGCCCGGCCGGAGCCACCGAGAGTGAACTCGAACCGGCGACCTGGGCGCAGGTCCTCGACGGCAACCGCCTCGCCGCACTCCTCGAACCCGACGTGGAGGCGCTGCTGCTGCGCCGCACCGAAGGCCGCTGCGAGTGCCACCTCGTCCCGATCGACATCTGCTATGAACTCGTCGGCCGTATGCGCCTCCTGTGGCAGGGCTTCGACGGCGGAGCCGAGGCCCGCGCCGCCCTGGACGCGTTCTTCGCGGACGTCGCACGACGCGCCCGGCCCGTGGCGGAGGCGGTGCGCCCATGACGGAGTTCTCCTTCGCCTGCACCGGCGTCCGCGCCGACCGGTACGCCGCCGGACCCACGCTCGTCTTCCGACTGCGTGTCACCGTCGCCGACAACGCGCACGTGCACGCGGTGGCGCTGCGCTGCCAGATCCGCATCGAACCGGCCCGCCGGGCGTACGAGCCGGCCGAGGCCGACGGGCTCACCGACCTGTTCGGCGAGCGCGCACGCTGGGGCAGCACCCTCCAACCGGTGCAGTTCGCCCAGGTCGCGCTGATGGTTCCCAGCTTCACGGGGGAGACCGACGTCGACCTCGTCGTGCCCTGCACCTACGACATGGACATCGCCGCCACGCGCTACCTCACCGCCCTCACCGACGGCGAGGTCCCCCTGCTGATGCTGTTCTCCGGTACGGCCTTCACCGGCACGGGCGGTTTCCGGGTCGAGCCAGTGCCGTGGGACCGCGAGGCGGCCTTCCGCATGCCGGTCGCCACCTGGCGGGAGATGATCGAGCAGCACTTCCCCGGCTGCGGCTGGATCCGGCTGCCCCGCGACACCATGGACGCCCTCCTCGCCTACCGCTCCCGGCACGCGCTGTCCTCCTGGGAGGCGACCCTCAAGGCCCTGCTCGACGAGAGCCGCGCCACGGCCCCTCCCGCGAGAGATCCGTTCCGCGCCCTCACCGGCACCACCGGAAGGACCGACACGTGAGTCTGACCGCGTTCGCCGCCGAGACCGAGGAGCGGTTCGCCCTCGCCCGGCAGGTGGCCGACGCCGTCCTCTTCGAGGGCTATGTGCTCTACCCCTACCGCGCCTCGGCGGCCAAGAACCGGCTGCGCTGGCAGTTCGGGGTGCTCGTGCCGCCCGCCTGGGGCGCCGAGTGCGAGGAGCACGACTTCCAGCACACCGAATGCCTGATGGAGCCGAAGGCGGGCGCGACCCTCTCGGTCGAGGTGCGCTTCCTGCACGCCCGGCGGCGCACGGTGCAGCGGGCCCGCCCGGACGGAGGCTTCGACACCGTCTCCGAACTCGACCTCGACGACCGGGTGCTGGTGCCCTGGGACGAGGGCGTCGAGGAACGCGTCGAGGTGATCGCGCCGGTGGACGAACTCCTCGGTGACGGCGTCGTCCACCCCTTCCACCGCCCGGCCCGGGAGGACACCGCACCGGTCCTGGACGCGGCGGGCCGCACCGTCGGCCGGCTGCTCCGGCGCCGCGAGGAGATCAACGGGACGGTACGGCTGTCCGCCCGCGAACTCGACGGCCCCTACCGGGCTCTGCGCCTGACCGCCGTCGTCGAGAACACCAGCGGCTGGACACCGCCCGAGGGACGCGCCGCCGACCGGGACGCGGCGCTGCCGCACTCCCTGGTGGCCACCCACCTGCTCATGGCTCTCAGCGCCGGATCGTTCCTGTCGATGACCGATCCCCCCGAGTGGGCCAGGGGCGCGGTCGCCGCCTGCCGCAATCTGCACACCTGGCCCGTGCTCGCCGGGGAACCCGGCCGTGCCGACCTCGTGCTGTCCTCGCCCATCATCCTGGAGGACCATCCGGCCATCGCACCGGAGAGCCCGGGCGCGCTCTACGACGCCACCGAGATCGACGAGATCCTCGCGCTGCGCACCGCGGCCCTCACCGACGAGGAGAAGCGCGAGGCCCGGGGCACCGACGAACGGGCCGCCGCCGTCATCGAGTTGGCCGACTCGATGCCGGCCGAGGTGCTGGAGCGGCTGCACGGCGCGGTACGGAGCCTGCGCGAGGTGACCGGCCCCGGCCCCACCTCCCCGGGCCCCGACTTCACGGACCCGGGCCCCGGCCTCGCCGCCCTGGGCCCCGGCCTCGCCGCCCTGGGCCCCGGCCTCGCCGCCCCGGGCCCCGGCCTCGCCGCCCCGGGCGGCGGCTTCCCCGACGAGTACGGGGTCCAGCGGCCGGACACCCCCTGGTGGGACCCCGCGAGCGACGCGGGCTTCGACCCGACGCGGGACCGGGTGATCGTCGACGGCCGGTCGGTGGGCAAGGGCAGCCGCGTCGAACTGCACCCGGGGCTGCGCCACACCGACGCACAGGACATCTTCCTGCGGGGCCGCACCGCCGAGGTCGAGGCGGTGCTGCACGACGTCGACGGCGGGGTCCACCTGGCCGTCACGGTCGAGGGCGACCCGGGCGCCGACATCCGCCGCGAGCAGGGACGCTTCCTGTACTTCCAGCCCGACGAGGTCACCCCGCTGGAGGACGACGCATGACCCCCTCCGCGCGGTCGGACCCCGGAACCCTGGTCGCCGGCATCGGCAACATCTTCCTCGGCGACGACGGCTTCGGCGTGGAGACCGCGCGCCGCCTCGCCGAGCGCGACCTGCCCGCCCACGTCGAGGTCGTGGACATCGGCGTGCGCGGGGTGCACCTCGCCTACCAGCTCCTGGACGGCTACGACACCCTCGTCCTCGTCGACGCCACGGCACGCGGCGGAGCCCCCGGGACGCTGTACGTCATCGAGCACGACGACGCGGCCCCGAACCCGTCGCCGGGCGCCCCCGCCCTCGACGGCCACCGGATGACCCCCGACACCGTCCTGGCGCTGCTGCGCACTCTCTGCGCGGGGACCGGCGGCGAGCCGCCGCGCCGCGTCCTGGTCGTCGGATGCGAACCGGCTTCGGTGGACGAGCGCATCGGACTCAGCACACCGGTGTCCGCCGCCGTGCCTGAGGCCGTCCGGCTGATCGAAGAGCTGCTGCGGAACGGCGAGCCGTCCGCGGCGCAGGCCTCAGCTGCTGAGGCTTCGACATGAGGTCCGACAAGAGGTCCGACATGAGGTTCGACATGAGGAGAGACGGGATGAAGAAGATCGTCATCGGAGGAGCGGCCATGGCCGCCCTGGTAGCCGTCGCCGCCGAGGTCCTGCCGGACATCAGGCGCTATCTGCGCATCCGACGGATGTGAGGCGCGGCCGCCGACCGGGCGTGTCGTGCGGTTGCGTCGAACGGCGTACCCGCCGGGCCGTGACGGCGCGCCGGGCCGAAGGACCCGCACGCGCAGGCCTGTAATGAACCCCGGCGGTAGGCAGGCGGCGGAAGGACCACAGACCCATGCACGAGATGTCCGTCGCGCTGGCCGTCGTCGACCAGGTCGCGGAGGCCGCCGACCGGGCCGGAGACGTCACGGCGGTGCGATCGGTACGGCTCCAGGTCGGCGAACTGGCCGGTGTCGTACCCGATTCGCTCGCCTTCTGCTTCGAACTGGCCTGCGCCGGAACCCTGTTGGAAGGGGCCGAACTGGTCACCGAAGCGGTGCCGGGGCGCGCCCGCTGCACTTCCTGCGCCCACGAGTGGGCCGTCGGCATGCCGCCCCGGCTCACCTGCCCCGCGTGCGGCGGCACGCGAACCGATCTGCTGGCGGGCCGGGAGCTGCAGATCGTCGACGTGCGCTGGGAGGACGGCGGCCCCGCGCATCCGTCCACCCGCGAACCGATCTCCGAGGAGAGCTGAACCATGTGCCGTGTCGCCGACCTGCGCCATGCCGTACTCGCGAAGAACGACGCGAGCGCCCACGAACTGCGCGCCGCCCTCACGGCCCGGGGCACCGCGGTCGTCAACCTGCTGTCCAGCCCGGGCAGTGGCAAGACCGCGCTGCTGGAGCAGGAACTGCTGCGGGCGCGCGAGCGGTCCGTTCCCGTGGCGGCGCTGAGCGCCGACCTCGCCACCGAGAACGACGCGATCCGCCTGGCGCGTTCGGGCGTCCCGGTCAAGCAGGTGCTCACCGACGGACTGTGCCACCTGGAGGCGGGCATGCTCGCCGGGCACCTGGACGGCTGGCTGCCCGACGAGGTCCGGCTGCTGTTCGTGGAGAACGTCGGCAACCTCGTCTGCCCCGCCTCCTACGACCTGGGGGAGACGCTGCGGGTCGCCCTCGCCGCCGTGACGGAGGGCGAGGACAAGCCGCTCAAGTACCCCACGGCCTTCGGTCTGGCCCAGCTGGTCGTGGTCACCAAGACGGACCTCGCGGAGGCCGTCGAGTTCGACGAGTTCGCGTTCCGCAAGAACCTGGAACAGGTCAACCCCGGCGTCGAGGTGATCCTGACCTCGGCGCGCCGGGGGTGGGGGGTGGGCGCGCTGCTCGACCGGGCGCTGTCCGCCGCGGACGGCGCGCCCGTCCACGCGCCGGTCATGGCCCGGCAGCCCCACCACCACGGCCACGACCACCACCACGACCACGGCCACGGCCACGCCCATGCCGCCACCCCCGCCCACCCGGAGGCCGCCGAAGCCATGGCCCACCCCCAGTCGTGAGCGCTGCGCAGGCTCCGGCCGCCGTCACCGAGGACACCCGGCTGCGCCGCCGCGTCACCGTCCGGGGAGTCGTCCAGGGGGTGGGCTTCCGGCCCTACCTGTACGGCCTCGCCACCGAACTCGCCCTGGCCGGACACGTGTCCAACACTCCGGAGGGCGTGGTCGTGGAGGTGGAGGGCACCGCCTCCGCCGTGGCCCGGTTCTGCGACCGGATCGCCGCGCAGGCACCCCCGCTGGCCCGCGTCGACTCGGTCGACCACCGGGAGTTGCCTCCCGTCGGCGGCACCACGTTCACCATCCTCGCCTCCCACTCCGGCGGCCCGGCCCGCACCCTGGTCTCCCCGGACTCCGCCACCTGTGTCGACTGCCTCGCCGAACTGGCCGATCCGACGGACCGTCGGTACCGCCACCCGTTCGTCAACTGCACGCACTGCGGCCCGCGGTTCACGATCGTCACGGGTGTGCCCTACGACCGGGCCCACACCACCATGGCCCGCTTCGCGATGTGCGTCGACTGCTCCCGCGAGTACGGGGACCCGGCCGACCGGCGCTTCCACGCGCAGCCGGTCGCCTGCCCGGCCTGCGGGCCCCGGCTGCGGCTGCTCGTCGCCCAGCAGGGCGGAGCGCGCAGCGCCGACGGGGTGGACCCGGTCGTCGAGGCGCGCGCCCTGCTGGCGCGGGGCGCGATCCTCGCGGTGAAGGGCCTCGGCGGCTATCACCTGGCCTGCGACGCCACCGACCAGGCGGCCGTCGAACTGCTGCGGCGTCGCAAGGCACGCGGGGACAAGCCGTTCGCCGTCATGGCCGGTTCGACGGACGATGTCCGGCACCTCGTGCGGTTGAGCCCCGAGGAGCAGAAGCTGCTCGAAAGCCGGGCCAGGCCGGTCGTCCTGATGAGACGGCGACCGCGGCCGCCGTACGCCGGCGGGGACGTGCGGCCCGCGGAGGCCGTCGCGCCCGGCAGCCCCGATCTCGGCGTCATGCTGCCGTACACGCCCCTGCACCGTCTGCTGCTGGGCCTGCCCGGCGACGCGGACGGCCCTCGGCTGCTCGTGATGACCAGCGGCAACGTGTCCGGGGAACCGATCGTCACGGACGACGCCGAGGCGCTGGAGCGGCTCGCGCACCTGGCCGACGGCTGGCTCACCCACGACCGGCCGATCCACGTCCCGTGCGACGACTCCGTGGTCCGGGTCTGCGACGGTGAGCCCCTGGTGCTCCGCCGCTCCCGTGGCTACGCGCCGCTGCCGCTCATCCTCCCGCTACCCGTGCGGCCGGCCCTCGCCGTCGGTGGCGACCTGAAGAACACCTTCTGCCTGGGATCGGGCCGCCACGCCTGGCTGTCGGCGCACATCGGCGACATGGACGACCTCGGTACGCAGCGGGCCTTCGCGCACGCGACGGCACACCTGGAGGCGCTCACGGGGGTGCGGCCCGAGACCCTGGTGTCAGACCGTCACCCCGGCTACCGCTCCGCCCGGTGGGCCGACCGCGACGCGGCACGGCGGCCCGTCGTGCGGGTCCAGCACCATCACGCGCACATCGCCGCCGCGATGGCCGAGCACGGGCTCGACGGCACCCGGCCGGTCGTCGGCGTCGCCTTCGACGGCACGGGCCACGGCGACGACGGCGCCGTATGGGGCGGGGAGTTCCTGCTCGCCGACTACGACCGCTTCACCCGGTTCGGCCATCTCGCCTACGTGCCGCTGCCCGGCGGCGACGCGGCCGTACGGCGGCCGTACCGCATGGCGTTGGCCCACCTGAGGGCGGCCCGGATCGACTGGACCGACGACCTCCCGTGCACCGCCGCCTGCCCGCCCGACGAACTGCGCCTGCTGGAGAGGCAGTTGGAGCGCTCCCTGAACTGCGTCCCCACCTCCAGCATGGGCCGTCTCTTCGATGCGGTGTCCTCCCTCGCCGGGGTCTGCCACCGGGCCGGTTACGAGGCGCAGGCCGCCGTCGAGTGGGAGGCCGCCGCCCTGCTCGCACCGGCCGGGGACACCTCCGCGTACGCCTTCGACCTCCGCGAGCCGGAGGACGGCGGGGGCGGCGCCGTACGGGCCGATCCGGCACCCGTGCTCGCGGCGATCGTCGACGACCTGCGCGCGGGCGTCGAACCGGCCCTGATCGCGGCACGCTTCCACCGGGGCGTGGCCGCTCTGGTGCACGGCATGTGCCTGCGGGCGAGGGAGCGGCACCGGCTGGACACGGTCGTCCTCACGGGAGGCGTGTTCGCCAACACGCTGCTCTCGTCGGCCTGCGCCTCCGCCCTGCGCGGGGACGGCTTCACGGTCCTGCGGCACCACCTGGTGCCGCCGGGCGACGGCGGTCTGGCGCTGGGCCAGCTGATGGTGGCCGCCCGCACCGTTTCCACTCCCACCGACTGAAGCACGCGCGACCACAGCGAGGAGAGGCTCATGTGCCTGGCGGTACCCGGCAGAGTGCTGGACATCGAGGAACGGGACGGCACCCGGATGGCCACCGTCGACTTCGGCGGCGTCGTCAAGGAGGTGTGCCTGGAGTATCTGCCCGACCTGCGGGTCGGCGAGTACGCCATCGTCCACGTCGGGTTCGCCCTGCAACGGCTGGACGAGGAGTCGGCCCGGCAGACCCTCGAACTCTTCGCCGAACTCGGCATGTTGCAGGAGGAGTTCGGCGACGCCTGGGAGATGGCGGCGGCGGAGGCGGGCGTGGCACCGGTGACGGAGACGCCGGCGGCCGAGACGCCGGCGGCAGAGGTGTTGGCGGAAGAGGTGCGCAACCGGTGAAGTACATCGACGAGTTCCAGGACCCCGAGCTGGCACGACGGCTCCTCGACGACATCCGTGCCACGGTGACCAGGCCGTGGGCCCTGATGGAGGTGTGCGGAGGACAGACGCACAGCATCATCCGGCACGGTATCGATCAACTCCTGCCCGAGGAGGTCGAGTTGATCCACGGGCCCGGCTGTCCTGTCTGTGTGACCCCGCTGGAGGTCATCGACAAGGCGCTGGAGATCGCCTCACGGCCGGAGGTGATCTTCTGTTCCTTCGGCGACATGCTCCGGGTGCCGGGCACGGGCCGGGACCTCTTCCAGGTCCGGGGGGAGGGCGGCGACGTACGGGTCGTGTACTCGCCGCTCGACGCGCTGCGGATCGCCCAGCGGAACCCGGACCGCGAGGTGGTCTTCTTCGGCATCGGCTTCGAGACCACCGCGCCGCCCAACGCCATGACGGTCCATCAGGCCCGGAAGCTGGGCATCCGGAACTTCAGCATGCTGGTCTCCCATGTCCGCGTACCGCCGGCCATCGAGGCGATCATGTCCTCGCCCAGCTGCCGCGTGCAGGGCTTCCTCGCGGCCGGGCACGTCTGCAGCGTGATGGGCGTGGGGGAGTACCCGGAACTCGCGGAGCGCTTCCGTGTCCCCATCGTCGTGACGGGCTTCGAGCCACTGGACATCCTCGAAGGCGTACGCCGGGCCGTCGGCCAGCTGGAGCGCGGCGAGCACACCGTCGACAACGCCTACGCCCGAGCCGTCCGCCCGGAGGGCAACCCGGCCGCGCGGGCGATGCTGGAGGACGTCTTCGAGGTCACCGACCGGGCCTGGCGCGGGATCGGGGTGATCCCCGACAGCGGGTGGCGGCTGTCGTCGAAGTACCGCGACCACGACGCCGAGCACCGCTTCGCGGTCGGTGGGATCCGGACGGTCGAGCCCGCCGAGTGCCGCAGCGGAGAAGTCCTGCAGGGGCTGCTCAAGCCGCACGAGTGCGAGGCCTTCGGCACTCTGTGCACACCGCGTACGCCCCTGGGAGCCACGATGGTCTCCAGCGAGGGAGCCTGCGCCGCGTACTACCTCTACCGGCGGCTGGACCTGCCCGCCGCCAAGGCCCGGGAGGCGAGCCCCGTTGTCTGACACCACCGATCTCCCCGCCCCCACCACCCTGGACATCGAGGCGTGGACGTGCCCGGCCCCCGTACGGGACAGGCCCCGTGTCGTCATGGGTCACGGTGGCGGGGGAGCCCTGTCCGCCGAGCTCGTCCAGCAGATCTTCGCACCGGCCTACGGCGGTGATGTGCTCGCCCAGATGGGTGACGCGGCCGTTCTCGAGCTGGGCGGGGCCCGGCTGGCGTTCTCCACCGACTCCTACGTGGTGCGACCGCTGTTCTTCCCCGGCGGCAGCATCGGCGACCTCGCCGTGAACGGCACCGTCAACGACCTCGCCATGCGCGGGGCCCGCGCCGCCTACCTCTCCTGCGGGTTCATCCTGGAGGAGGGCGTCGAGCTGGAGACGGTCACCCGGGTCGCCCAGGCGCTGGGCGCGGCCGCGCGCACGGCCGGGGTGGAGGTGGCCACCGGCGACACCAAGGTGGTGGAGGCCGGCCACGGCGACGGGGTCTTCGTGAACACGGCCGGCATCGGTCTCGTCCCCGCCGGCGTCGATCTGCGGCCCCAGCGGGTCGTCCCCGGCGACGTCGTGATCGTCAGCGGCGCGATCGGCGTCCACGGGGTGGCGATCATGAGCGTGCGGGAAGGGCTGGAGTTCGGCGTCGAGATCAAGAGCGACTGCGCCGCCCTCGGCGGTCTGGTCGACGCCATGCTCGCCGTCACCCCGGATCTGCACGTCCTGCGCGATCCCACCCGCGGGGGCCTGGCGGCGGCACTCAACGAGATCGCGGCGGCCTCGGGCACCGGGGTCGTCGTCCGGGAACGCGCCGTCCCGGTGCCGTCGGCCGTGGCCAACGCCTGCGCCATCCTCGGTCTGGACCCCATGTACATCGCCAACGAGGGCAAGCTCGTGGCCTTCGTTCCGCGCGAGCACGCCGACGCCGTGCTGGAGGCGATGCGCGCCCACCCCCTGGGCGCCGACTCCGTGATCATCGGCGAGGCCGTCGAGGACCATCCCGGCATGGTCGTGGCCAGGACCGGGCTCGGCGGCACGCGGGTGGTCGATCTGCCGATGGGGGAGCAACTGCCGAGAATCTGCTGACGCGGTCCGCAACCGGCCGCGTCAGTGCCGACCCGGGCCCACGTGGGCCGACGCGGTTCCGCGGGTCCTGTCGGGCCCGCGGAACTCCGCCGCTTCCACTCGTCCCGGGCTCTACGGGTCCTGCGGGTCCACGCCGGTCTTGGCAGCGGCGTCCTTGGTGCCGCTGGGGCGCTGGGAGCGGCCCTTGCGCCCGGTGTCGCGGCGGCCCTTCTCGTCGACGTCGCCGTACTCCTCGCCGCGCGCCCCGTGACTCTTCGCCGTGTCACCCGGGACGGATTTCGTCTCCTCCGCGGACTTCTTCCGGCCCCGGCCCGCAGGCTCGGCGTGCTCGGCCGTACGGAAGGAGCGCGGGGCGCTCGGGTTGTCCTGCTGACGGGTCTCGTCCACATCGGGCGACCAGCCGTGGTGCTCGGTGCCCCGGTGACGGCTCGGGCCCTTGCCGTGCGGCGGCTCGGACGAACGTGGTTTCTTCGACATGGTCCGACCTGTCTGTTCGTGGGCAATGGGAACGGCGCTCATACGTCGCCGCGATGGGTAAATTATCCCTCCTTGTCATGATTCGAGCACGCCAGGGCTTCTCGATCAGGGGGTGAAGACCTCGTCGAGGCGGTCGATCGCCCCGTTGTCGCCGAGGTGGTAGGTGAAGACGAGTCCGGAGTCCGGGTGGGCATCCAGCCAGTCCAGGAACTCCTGGACGCCGATGGGCTGATTCGTCGTGCTCTCCACGATGGGTGTGGTCACGGTGACGGCCGCGGCCTGGTCCATCGGGATGTACGTCTCCTTGCCGACCGTCTCGAAGGGAGCGCCGTCCGAGTTGGGGGTGCCGCACCCCCAGTTGCCGTGCTTGACGATCAGGCCCAGGGATCCGCCTTCGGGGGTGTAGCGGTAGACGGCGACCTCGTCGGGGGAGATGGGCATCTTGTGGTCGCAGTCGTCACCGGCGTCGCCGCCGGCGTGGGCGTCCGAGTCCGTGGAGCCCGTGGCCTTGGAGGAGGCGTCCGAGTCGGCTCCGGACTTCCCGGTGTCGTCGTCCGAGGGCGCGGACGCCTTCGGGGCGGGGGTCCCGGTCGTACCCGCGCTCTCCTCGCCCTGGGGGCCGCTCGTGGCCGTGGCGCTCGTCTTCGTGTCTCCGTCGGCGGTCTCCCCGCCGCCGTCCCCCGAGCAGCCGCTGAGCCCCAGCGCTCCGGCGGCGCAGACGCCCAGCATGAGCGCTCGGACGGGGCCGGGTCTGCGGCGGGTCCTCCTCGGCGTCACGTTCATGGTTCGTCCCCTCCTGCTTGTTCACGATCTCCGTGAGCCCCGTCGGCTCGCGAGAAAGGGACGATTTTCGGCCGTCGGCCGTCGCGCCCCGGCCGAATTCTGCACGCGGGCTCCCGTGGTGGCACCGGCGGGGCGTCGGGCACCCTGTCGCGGTCACCGCATGCGGAGGGCAGAGGCGACGGCCTCATCGCGTCCACCGTCGGCCGGAACGGTCGCGGGGCCGGGCCGCGGCTCTGCGCGGTCCGGCCCCGCCGCGTCACCTCACGCCTCGCAGGCGCTCTTGGTGTCGCTCGTGTCGGCCTTGCAGGTGTCGGTGTTGGTGCCCCCGTTGAGGGAGTCGTTTCCGAACACGCCGTCCACGGCGTCGAGGGTGTCGTTGCCGGCCCCTCCGCTGTGGCTGTCGCCGCCGGCGCCACCGACGAGGGTGTCGTTGCCCGTGCCGCCCACCAGGAGGTCGTTGCCCCCGAAGCCGGACAGGATGTCGCCCGCCGTGCCACCGGTGAGCGTGTCGCCGAACGGGCTGCCGTAGACGATCTCGACGTCCGTGAGGACGTTGTCGCCCTCGCCGCCGATGCCGTCGTCGGCGGCGTTGTCGATGTCGACGACCACCCCGGAGCCGCTCTCCAGATAGCTGGCGATGTCGCTGGCCCCGCCCCCGCCGCTGAGCCGGTCCGCGCCCGTGCCGCCGATGAGGAGGTCGAAGGTGACGCCGCCGTTCAGGGTGTCGTTCCCCGTGCCGCCGTTGAGGATGTTGCTGCCCGGGCTGGGGCCGCCGTTGACGACGTCGTTGCCGGACTCGCCCTTCAGGTCGCCGCGGACGTTGCCGGTCTTGGTGATGATGTCGTTGCCGTCACCGGCGTTGACCACGACCGTGTCGGTGTTGAGGCTCACCGGACAGGCCACCGAGCCGTTGACCTGGAGGGTGCATCCGACACCGGCGGTCAGGGTGTCGGAGGTGTCCTGGATGACGACGTTGCTCCCGGACAGGCTGACCGTGATGTTGTTGGCGCGCCCCGCCGCCGCGTTGACGACCACGTTGGTCCCGCTCTTGAACACACCCGTGGCCGCGCTCGCGGGCCCTCCGGTCAATGTCACCGCGGAGGCGGCCGTCGCCGCGACCACCAGGACCCGGAGTAACGCTTCTCTTCCCATGGACTCCCTCTCGATTTCCTCCGTCGACCGGCCCGGCGCACCGCAGGTGCCCCGGGCCGCCCCCACGGTCTCCGGCGGGCCCGGGGTGGCGCATGGGGGGAGGGCCCCCATATACCGGCCGACTCCGTCGGGCCAGGCACTGCGCCGGTCCGAGCGCGCCTTGCCCGGTGCGCCGCGACTCTGCGGGCCGCCCCCGGCCGTACCTCCGAGAGCCGGGGACCGGCGGGGCCTCCGAAGGCGCGGCCGCGGCGCCGGCCCTCGGGCGCGGCCTCGTCGACCATGGCAGACCGTGAGTACGGGCACATCCTCGGAGCGCTCGGCGACGAAGAGCGGACAGCGGGTCGGAAAGCGGCTGAAAGCACTCCGTCGAGGTGCTCTCGGGGGGCTGCGGGCGGCGGCGTGGAACCGTTCCGAGTGCCCCGGGTCCGGCCGTGTAGTCCGCTCGGGGCGGTATCTTTTCGGGGCGGTCGGGAACTTCACGACCGGCTTTGGTTGTCGGACGACAACTGCGTTAACCTTCACCGGATTTTCTCATCCGGCCGATTCGTGAACTGCGAAAACTCGGCCGGTGAGCGGGCCTTTCACGGTCCGGCGCGGGTTCCGAGTCCTCGGCGCGAGGGCTCTAGGGGAGCGGAACGAGGGTGCGCATGAGCGGCAAGACGACCGAGACGGTCGAACGGGCCCCGGGAGAGCAGGAGCTACGGCAGCTCCTGGCCGGACTGACCGCCGTACGGGACGGCGATTTCGGTACCCGGCTGCCGTCCGACGGCGAGGGGCTGCTCGGCGACATCGCCACCGTCTTCAACGGCATGGTGGACCAGCTGTCCGTGTTCACCTCGGAGGTCACCCGGGTGGCCCGCGAGGTGGGCACCGAGGGCACGCTCGGCGGTCAGGCAGAGGTGCCGGGCGTCTCGGGCACCTGGGCCGACCTCACCGACTCGGTCAACGCCATGGCGGGCAATCTGACCACCCAGGTGCGCGACATCGCCCAGGTGGCGACGGCCGTCGCCAGGGGTGATCTGTCGCAGAAGATCGACGTCCCGGCGCGCGGCGAGATCCTCCAGCTGAAGGAGACCGTCAACACGATGGTCGACCAGCTCTCCGCGTTCGCGGACGAGGTCACGCGCGTCGCGCGTGAGGTCGGCAGCGAGGGGCGGCTCGGCGGTCAGGCGCAGGTGCCCGGCGTCGGCGGTGTCTGGCGCGACCTCACGGACTCCGTGAACTTCATGGCCGGCAACCTCACCTCCCAGGTCCGCAACATCGCCCAGGTCACCACGGCGGTGGCGCAGGGCGACCTGTCGCAGAAGATCACCGTGGACGCGCGGGGTGAGATCCTGGAGTTGAAGAACACCATCAACACGATGGTGGACCAGCTGTCCGGTTTCGCCGACGAGGTCACGCGCGTCGCCCGCGAGGTGGGCACCGAGGGGCGGCTCGGCGGACAGGCGGACGTCAAGGGCGTGAAGGGCACCTGGCGGGACCTCACGGACTCCGTGAACTTCATGGGGGCCAACCTCACCTCCCAGGTCCGCAACATCGCCCAGGTGGCCACGGCGGTGGCGCAGGGCGATCTGTCGCAGAAGATCACCGTGGACGCCCGCGGGGAGATCCTGGAGCTCAAGGACACCATCAACACGATGGTGGACCAGTTGTCCGGTTTCGCGGACGAGGTCACGCGCGTCGCGCGCGAGGTCGGCACCGAGGGCAATCTGGGCGGACAGGCGATCGTCCGGGGTGCCTCGGGCACCTGGAAGGACCTGACCGACAACGTCAACGTCATGGCGTCCAACCTGACCGGCCAGGTCCGCTCGATCGCCCAGGTCGCCACGGCCGTCGCGCGCGGCGACCTGTCCCAGAAGATCACCGTCGAGGCCAAGGGCGAGGTCGCCGCCCTCGCCGACGTCATCAACACCATGGTCGACACCCTGTCCGCGTTCGCCGACGAGGTCACCCGTGTCGCCCGCGAGGTCGGCACCGAGGGACGCCTCGGGGGCCAGGCGCACGTTCCCAACGTCGCGGGCACCTGGAAGGACCTGACCGACAACGTCAACTCGATGGCGAACAACCTCACCGGTCAGGTCCGCAACATCGCCCTGGTGACGACGGCGGTGGCGGGCGGTGACCTGTCGAAGAAGATCGACGTCGACGCCCGCGGCGAGATCCTGGAGCTGAAGACCACCATCAACACGATGGTCGACCAGCTGTCGTCGTTCGCCGCCGAGGTCACCCGCGTCGCCCGCGAGGTCGGCAGTGAGGGGCGGCTCGGTGGGCAGGCCGAGGTGGAGGGCGTCGAGGGCACCTGGAAGCGGCTCACCGAGAACGTCAACGAACTGGCCGGAAACCTCACCCGGCAGGTCCGCGCCATCGCCGAGGTCACCAGCGCCGTCGCCGAGGGTGACCTGACGCGCTCCATCACCGTCGAGGCGTCCGGTGAGGTCGCCGACCTCAAGGACAACATCAACTCCATGGTGGAGTCCCTGCGCGAGACCACCCGGGCCAACCAGGAGCAGGACTGGCTGAAGACCAACCTCGCCCGGATCTCCGGCCTGATGCAGGGCCACCGTGACCTGCCCGTCGTCGCCGAGCTCATCATGGATGAGCTCGCACCGCTGGCCTCGGCCCAGTACGGCGCCTTCTACCTCGCCGAGGACACCGAGCGGGGGCCGGAACTGCGGCTGGTGGGCTCGTACGGCTACCCCGACGACACCGACCGGCCCGAGCGCATCCCCGTGGGCCGTTCGCTGGTCGGACAGGCCGCGCGCAACCGCCGTCCCATCAGCGTCGAGGAACTGCCGCCGGGCTATGTGACCATCTCCTCCGGACTCGGGCAGGCCGTGCCCAGCGCCCTGGTGGTGCTGCCCATCGTGGTCGAGGACCAGGTCCTCGGCGTCATCGAACTGGGATCCGTCACCCCCTTCACCCAGATCCACCAGGACTTCCTCACCCAGCTGATGCCGACCATCGGCGTCAACCTCAACACGATCGTGGCCAACGCCCGCACCGACGAACTGCTCGGGGAGTCCCAGCGGCTGACCGCCGAACTCCAGGCGAGGTCCGAGGAGTTGCAGGTGCAGCAGGAGGAACTGCAGCGCTCCAACGCCGAGCTGGAGGAGAAGGCCTCCCTGCTGGCCTCGCAGAACAGCGACATCGAGGCCAAGAACCTGGAGATCGAACAGGCGCGGCAGGAGCTGGAGACGCGCGCACAGCAGCTGGCTCTGGCGTCCAAGTACAAGTCGGAGTTCCTGGCGAACATGAGCCACGAACTGCGCACGCCGCTCAACAGCCTGCTGATCCTGGCCCAGTTGCTGGCCCAGAACCCCTCGCGCAACCTCACGCCCAAGCAGGTCGAGTACGCGGGCATCATCCACTCGGCTGGCTCGGACCTGCTGCAGCTGATCAACGACATCCTCGACCTGTCGAAGGTCGAGGCGGGCAAGATGGACGTCGCCCCCGAGCGGGTACCACTGCGCAAGCTGCTCGAGTACGTCGAGGCCACGTTCCGCCCGATGACGTCGCAGAAGAGCCTGGACTTCACGGTGGCCACCGCACCGGGGACGCCCGCCGACCTGCTCACCGACGACTCCCGGCTGCGGCAGATCCTGCGCAACCTGCTGTCGAACGCGGTGAAGTTCACCGAAGAGGGCGGTGTCACCCTGCGCATCGAGCCCGCCGTGGACCGCGAGGTCCCCGTGGGGGTCCTGCGTGGCGGTCCCGTCGTGGCGTTCCGGGTCAAGGACACCGGTATCGGCATCCCCCAGCAGCAGTTGGAGACGATCTTCGGGGCGTTCCAGCAGGCGGACGGCACCACCAGCCGCAAGTACGGCGGCACGGGCCTCGGCCTGTCGATCACCCGGGAGATCGCCCATCTGCTCGGCGGCGCCGTCACGGTCGACAGCACACCCGGTCAGGGCAGCACCTTCACCCTCTACCTGCCCGTGGCGCGCGACGACTTCGAGGAACTGCTCGACGGCGAAGGCCGACCGACGGAGCACGCGCACCCCTCCGGCCGTGAGCTGCCCTCGGCGTCCCGGCCGGACACCGCCTCCCCCACGGCGCCCGAGCAGCGCCGACGCCGCCTGCTGGTCGTCGAGGAGCGCCCGCGAGGACTGCTGACCCTCGTCGCCGAACGCGCGGTCGCGGACCTCGCGTCCGACGGCGATCCCCTCGGCGCGATCGACATCATCACGGCGGTCGGAGCACAGGAAGCCGCGAGCACACTGGCCTCCGAGCCCTGCCACTGCGTCGTCCTCGAAATGGCCGTCCCCGACGACGAGGGCGCGCGTCTGCTGGAAGCCATGGAGGGCGACTCGGCGCTCGCCAGCGTGCCCGTCCTCGTGCACACCGGCCATCGGGTGGACCTGGCGCACGAACAGGCCCTGCGCTCCCGTGCGGACGGCCGCCCGCTCGACTTCCTCTCCAGCCTCGACGAACTGCGCGAACGCATCACCCTGCACCTGTCCGCCGAGGAGCCGGGGGACGTGCTGTCCCTGGTACGCGCCGAGGAGACCCAGCGCCCGGCCGCGCAGGTCGTCGACGGCGCCTTCGAGGGCCGCAAGGTCCTCGTGGTCGACGACGACGCCCGCAACCTCTTCGCACTCAGCGGAATGCTGGAACTCCACGGCTTCCACGTCCTGCACGCCGACAACGGCCGCCGGGGCATCGAGATGCTGCTCGCCCACCCGGACGTCTCCCTGGTCCTGATGGACGTGATGATGCCCGAGATGGACGGCTACACCGCCACCTCGGAGATCCGTGCGATGCCCCAGTACGCCGACCTGCCCATCATCGCCGTCACCGCGAAGGCCATGCCGGGTGACCAGGAGAAGAGCCTGGCGTCCGGCGCGAACGACTACGTCACCAAGCCGGTCGACACGGGTGACCTCATCGGCCGCGTCCGACGTTGGCTGACCGTATGACGGGGCGTCACACCGCCGCGCGCACCAGCCCATCGCGTGGCGTCCCGGGACGCCCGAGCCGAGGAACAGGTCAACCGTGAGCAACACCCACCAGCCGGCCGAGCCGCGGCACGCAGACGTCGCGCCGGGCGGGTCTCCGGGCGACGACGTGCCCGCTGCCGACGTGAACGCCGCGTACGCGCGGGAGCAGTCCTCGCCCGTCGGCAGGCTCGCCGCGACCGTGGAGCGGCTGCGCCGCGAGGTGCAGGCGGCCCAGGCGGAGGCCGACGGCCGTGCCGTGATCGAACTGGCCAAGGGCATCCTCGTCGAGCGACTCGGCTGCGGGCCGGCCCAGGCGGCCCTGCAACTCGCCGAACTGGCCGAGCAAGCGGGCCTGACGCCCCTGGAGTTCGCCGTCGAGGTCATCAACCAGGCCGCACGCGACCGGCTCTCCGAGATGACGACCGCCCTCCTCGCGACCCCCGCGGGCCGGGACGACGCCGACGACCCACCGGGCGGCGGTTCCTTCGCCGTACGGCTGCGGACCGCGGAGAGCGCCGCCCTGGCCGCCCACGACGCCCAGGCCGTGGCCGACTCCCTCCTGGAACACGCCCTCACCCCGCTCGGCGCCGAAGCCGTGGCCATCTGGGCGCTGGGCGCCGACGGTTCCCTCACCCTCGCCGGCAGCGCCGGTTTCTCGGCCGCCGAGGCGGCACGCTGGCGGTACGTCCCGCCGGGTGTCGTCACCGTCGCCCGCCGCGGACTCGAGGACCGAGCCGGTCAGTGGATCGGCTGCCTGTCGCAGACCGGTCTGCCCTCCATCGGCCGGCACCACCATCCCGACGGCGGCCGGGTCGCCGTACCCGCGGGCACCGGCGGCCGCATCCACGGAGTGCTGGAGATCGTCTGGCCCACGCCGCTGGAGGCACAGCCCCCGCAGATCGTCCGCCAGGTCGAGGCCCTGGCCGAGCTGTGCGCCCACACGCTCGGGACCTTCGTGCCGCCCCACGGCGACGGCGACACGCGCCCCGGCATCCTGCCCGCCGTCGCCGAACTGATGGACCTCGCCGACGGTCTCCACGACCCCGCGCTGGTGCTCGTCCCCCACCTGGACGCCACCGGGGACCTGGTCGACTTCCGCATCCACCACGTCAACAGCCGCTTCCTCGACCCGGCCGGCCGGCCCCGGGGCGTCGTCAACGGAGCCCTGCTCCTGGAGACGTATCCCATGGCCGCCGGCGAGAGCGAGCTGTTCGAGCAGATCGAACGCGTCTACGCCACCGGCGAGCCGTTCCGCGCCCGGCGCATGCGGCTCACCTCCCTCGTGGAGGACGTACCGCTGGCGACGGTCGCCGACATCAACATCACCCGGCACGGCGGCAGCGTCCTGCTCATCTGGCGCATAGAGGACGAGACCGCACGGCTGGCGAGCCTGCTGCAGCACGCCCAACGGCTCGGCCGTATCGGCGGTTTCGAGGAGAATCTCGTCACCGGCGAGATCACCTGGAACGGCCAGCTCTACAGCCTCTACGGCAAGCCCTCCGTCAGCGGCCCCGTCCCGCTGGAGGACCTGCCCGCCCACGCCCACCCCGACGACGCCGTCGCCATCGGCCGGTTCCTGCGCACTCTGCTGCACCACCGTCGCTCCGCGTCCGCGGCGTTCCGGCTCCAGCGGCCCGACGGCGTCACCCGGCACATCCGCGTGGTGGCCGAGCCGGTCCTCGACTCCGACGGCCGGCTCTTCGTCGTCCGGGGCGCCTACCAGGACATCTCCGCCCACCACTGGACGGAGGTCGCCCTCGCCGCCACACGGGACCAGCTCGCCCACTCCGAGCAGCAGGCGAGCGAACGCGACCGGCTCACCCTTCAGCTCCAGCACGCGATCATGCCCCCGGCCCAGGCCCCCCTGGAGGCCCCCGGACTACGCGTGGCCGTCCGCTACCGGCCCGCCGAGACCCAGCACCTGGTGGGCGGCGACTGGTACGACGCGGTCGTGCTGCCCTCCGGGCTGGTACTGCTGTGCGTGGGAGACGTCGCCGGGCACGGCATAGAGGCGGCCACCAGCATGGTCGTCCTGCGCAACGCCCTGCGGGGACTCGCCGTGACCGGCGCCGGACCGGGCCAGTTGCTGGCCTGGCTCAACATGGTGGCCCACCACCTGACCGGATCCGTCACCGCCACGGCCGTCTGCGGGCTCTACGACCCGCACCGCCACACCCTGCGCTGGGCCAGAGCGGGCCATCTGCCGCCCGTCCTGGTCCGCGCCGCCGAGGCTTCGCCGCTCCCGCTGATCAAGGGCCTGCTGCTCGGCGCCCTGCCCGAGGCGACCTACGAGGAACACGAACTCCAACTGGCCGTCGACGACACTCTCCTGATGTACACCGACGGTCTGATCGAACGCCGTGACCGCTCCGTGGAGGAATCCCTGGCCCAACTGCTCACCGCCGCCCGCACCGTGCCCCCCACCCTCGACCAGCAGCTGGACCGCCTCCTCACCTACAGCAAATCGGACACGGACGACGACACCTGTCTCGTGGGCGTCCGGGTCGCGCAGGCCCTCGCGGACTGATCACCGCCGTCCGAGAAGACGGCCGAACGGGCGTGGGAACGTCTGCGGGCGCCGTTGACGGGCACACGGTGTGTACGAGTCGGCGTCGGACGGAAGAACGGGGAAGTCGGTGACGAGCAAGAGGACGGACACCGGAGCCACGGACACCGAGCAGACGGGCAAGAAGGCGACGGGCAGGAAAGCGTCGGGCACGGAGGCGACAGGGACGAACGCGACAGGGACGAACCCGACGGGCATCAAGGCGAAGGGCTGGGCGCACTCGTTTCCCGTGTCGGGGGGCGTGCACGCCGGGCGGCGGTGGACACGCAGGCAGTTGGAGTCCTTTCCGTGGACCGCGGACGAGCCCGAGACGGTGGACGCCGTCGTCCTGGCCGTGTCCGAACTGCTCACCAACGCGCACATCCACGCGCACAGTGACGCGCACCTGATCCTCACCTGGGACGGTGACTGCCTGCACGTGAGCGTGCACGACGAGGACCCGACCCTGCCGCGTCAACGCAGCCCCCGGGCGGGGGAGACCTCCGGCCGCGGCGTGGGAATCGTACGGATGCTCGCCGACACGATGGAGATGAGGTGCCAGCGGCACGGCAAGACGGTGTCGGCTTGCTTCCGCCCGGCGCGCGCGGGGCGGCCGGACGCCGGATGAGACCTGCCCCACCGGCGGGTTATACGATGACGTGTCCGTTGCCCGCCGTCGCGTGGGCACGGTGAGCGGAGGGCCGGGGAGTGCCGTACGGCGGCACAGGGGACACGGGGAGAGAACGTGAATGCCTCCCACGACGTGCACGAGCCGGGGTCGGCGCGGCCGCACAGGGGCACCGCGCTGGAGATCCGATCTCTGCCGGGCCGCAGGGGAATCCGAGCCGTTGGAGAGATCAACGTGATCAACCGATCTTTCTGGGAACACGCTCTGGAGGACCTGGCGAACGCCCATACGGACGTCTCCTTCGTGGAACTGGCCGATCTGCTGTCCATCGACGTGGGCGGTGCGGCGGCGCTGGCGGTCACGGCGCAACGACTGGGAACGGGCCGGATCGTCGTGGACCGTCCACCGCCGGAGCTGGAGCGGATCCTGGACATGTTCTGGCCCGGCCTGTCGAAGATCGAGGTGGCGGGGAGATGAGTACGACCACGAGCAGCGAACGTGACCCCTTCGTGCACCCTGCGCTGTTCTACCGGGGAAGTGAGCAGTACACGGCGGGCACGGTGCCGTTCCTGCTGGCGGGACTGTCCGCCGGAGAGGCGGTCGCGGTCGCCGTTCCGGGCCCCAACCTCGAACTGATCAAGGCCGAAATGGGAGCGAGCGCCGCCGACGTCAAGTTCCTCGACATGACTCAGGCGGGCCGCAACCCGGGGCGCATCATCCCCGGTGTCCTGCGTGCCTTCGCCGACGCCCACCCGGCCGGCCGGGTGCGGATCATCGGCGAGCCCATCTGGGCCGACCGCTCGGCCGCGGAGTACCCGGCGTGCGTCCAGCACGAGGCCCTCATCAACGCGGCCTTCCAGGGCCGGGACGTGACGATCCTGTGCCCGTACGACGCGGACGCCCTCGCCCCGGAGGCGCTCGCCGACGCCCACGTCACCCATCCCGTCGTCATCGACGACGGTGTCGAACTGACCAGCGACGTCTACGCTCCCGAGCGAGCGGTCGCCCGCTACAACCAGCCGCTCACCTGTCCGCCCGGAGCGGCTTCCCTCTCGTTCGACGCGGACGCGCTCCCGTCGGCCCGCTCCTTCGCGACCCAGGAAGCCCGACAGTTGGGTCTGACCGGCGCCCGGTTGCAGGATCTGACACTGGCGGTGGCGGAGCTGACCACCAACAGCGTGGTGCACGGCGGTGGATCGGGCACCCTGC
Organism: Streptomyces gottesmaniae; assembly: GCF_031845845.1. Classification (NCBI taxonomy): domain Bacteria; kingdom Bacillati; phylum Actinomycetota; class Actinomycetes; order Kitasatosporales; family Streptomycetaceae; genus Streptomyces; species Streptomyces gottesmaniae. The sequence goes on along the minus strand of NZ_JAVRFJ010000013.1, from coordinate 33,265 downwards.
GCGTCTGGGCCGAGGGTCCGCAGGTCGTCTGCGAGGTCCACGACCCGGGCCGCCTGACCGATCCCCTGGCGGGCCGCAGGCCCCCGGCCCGCGACCAGTTGGGCGGACGCGGTCTGATGCTCGTCCACTACGTCGCCGACCTCGTGCGCCTCCACACGACCGAGGCCGGTACGACCATCCGCTTCTACCTGGACCTCTGACCGCACCCCGCCCGGCTCGCACCCGGTGCGGGGTCAGTAGGACAGCGCGTCCTCGGCCGTTCCGAGGAAGCTGGTGACGGTGCCGTCGTTGACCGTGACGGGGCCGTTGTCGATCGCCACCGTCGCCGGGCTCTCGGAAGCCGTGAGCGCGATCTCCACCTGGTGGGCGGTCTTGCCGCCCTCGGTGCCGACGCCGGAGAACAGGATCCCGGCGTAGGCTCTCTCGCCGGCGTTCAGGAGCCAGTCGTCGACGGTGGGGCCGCGGTGCTCCGCGGCGCCGTCGAGCCCCGGGATCGTGATCACCAGGTCGTTCGCCGCCAGCAGGCAGGGGTCGCCGCCGGTGTTGGTCGCGGTCAGCAGGGCGTGGTTGGCCGACTTGGACGCGACGGTGACGTCGTAGCTCAGGTCGGTCGTCTCGCACATGCCCACGCCGCCGTCCTGGTCGTCGTCGGTCCCGGACCCGCCAGACCCGGACTTGTCGGATCCGGAGTCCGACGACGGCGGGGTGCCGTCACTGTCGGAGGAGTCGCCGCCACTGCCGCCGCCCGCTCCGTCGGCGTCATCCGGGGAGGCGGTCGCGGTCGCGTCCTTGTCCGAACCCGCCCCCTTGCCCGATCCCTTGCCGGGCGCGCTCGCCGACGTGCTCGGGGAAGCCGCGTCGCTGTCGGCGCCCCCCTCGCAGGCGGTCAGCGCCACGATGCCGAGCGAGCAGGCGGCGAGTACGGCGGTGATACGGCGCGAACGAGCTGCGTGAGTCATGAGGAACCCCCCGAAAGTGTGAATGTCCGGTGATCGTGCCTCATGGGAGCGGTCCCTCCACCCGCTCGCACCGAGAGGAAACCGTCTCCGGACAGCACTGTGACACTGTGCGCGCCCTCGGCCCCGTGCGAGGGGAAAGCAATGGTAAGTGGATCGACTTGCCATAGGGGCGGCGAGAGGGCTACCTTCGAGTGGTGAGTCCATCGACTTACCTTACGCCTCGGCAAGGAACCATCACCATGAATCGTCTTACGGGCAAGCGCGCCCTCATCACCGGCGGCACCAGTGGAATCGGGCTGGAGACCGCGCGGCGTTTTCTCGCGGAGGGGGCCGACGTGCTGGTCACGGGCGTGACCCCGGCCAGCATCGACAGGGCGCGGCAGGTCCTCGGGGACAAGGTGCCGGTGGTGCAGGCCGACGCACGCGACCTCGATGCGCAGCGCGGCCTGGCGAAGCAGGTGCGTGAGCACTTCGGGGAGCTGGACGTGGTGTTCCTGAACGCCGGTGTCTCGGACTGGCGGCCGTTCGAGGACCACACCGAGGACAGTTTCGACCGGCTCTTCGACATCAACGTCAAGAGCGTCTTCTTCCTCACGCAGGCCCTGGTGCCCGTGCTGGCCAACCCGTCCTCGGTCATCCTCAACGCGTCCAGCAGCGCGCACGGCGGCTACGGGAATTCGAACGCCTACGCCGCGACGAAGGCTGCTGTGGGCTCCCTGATGCGGTCGTGGAACGCGGACCTGCTCAGGTCGCACGGCATCCGGTTCAACGCGGTCAGCCCCGGCCCGGTGGACACCCCGCTGTACTCCAAGCTCGGGATCGAGGACCCCGCGGTGCACGCAGCGGTCCTGGAGGGGATCAGCGCCGGCATCCCGCTGGGTCGCATGGGTATGCCCGAGGAGGTCGCGGAGGCCGTCGTGTACCTGGCCTCGGACGGCTCCGCCTTCGCCGTGGGCCAGGACCTTATCCTGGACGGAGGCCAGACCGTCCTCTGACAGCGGGGACGCGGCCGGGAGACGGGCGAGGGGCGTGGGTATGTCGGTGGCGGACCGAGCGGAAACCGGTGGCGATACGTGCCAGGCCGGGTATCACGCGCAGATCAAGGCGGAGAACCGCGCCCGCATCATCCGCGCCGCCCGCGACCTCTTCCTCGCCCGGGGATACGACAAGACCTCCCTGGCCCAGATCGCCAAGGAGGCCCGTGTCTCCACCGGCACCCTCTTCAAGCGCTACCCCTCCAAGGCCGCGCTGTTCGCGGCCGTCACCGCCGAACAATGGCAGCTGGACATGGAGTACGCCGCGCCGCCCCCGCCCGGTGACCCCCGATACGGTCTGGACCACATCGGCCGCGACTACGCCTGCCTGGTCGCGCGGCCGGGCACGGCGGCGCTGTGCCGCCTGATCATCACCGAACTTCCCCAGATGCCGGAGCTCGCCGACATCGTCGGCACCGGCTTCGCCATCGACCGCGGACCCTTCTTCGACCGGCTCCGCGACTACCTGGAGGCCGAAGCGCGGGCCGGCACACTCGACTTCCGTTCGGCCGACGGGAAGCCACAGTCGGCGTCCGAAGTGGCCGAGCAGTTCCTCGGCCTGATCTGCAGCCAGTTCCTGTGGCCCCAACTCGTCCGGACCGACTTCGTCCCGCCCAGCCCCACCGACGCCGCGATCGTGGACGAAGCCGTCGCCCTCATGCTCAGCCGCTACAGCACCGGGTCCTGAGTCCCGGACCACCGGTTCACGCTGCCCGGACGCCGATACATCGCTCCACCGGACAGGTGCGAGTGCCCACCCGGTACTGCGGGGGCGACGGCGGCCCGCTGTGACGGTGTCGGCCTTCCTCGGCGTCGACCACCGCGGCTCTCGGATACGACGGGTTCCGGCCAACCTGATCGTTTCTGAGTACGCGTACTCAGGTCCGGCGACGATCACATGGGCAGACTGTGGCGTCCAGGACAGCCGAGCGAGGGAGTGCGTGTGAACCGAACGACGAAGGCTCTGGCCGTGGCAACGCTGACGGCCGGTGCGCTGGCGGGTTCCGGCGTGGGGTCCGCCGCCGCGGCGGGAGACCCTCTGCTGCCCCACCCCGGTCCGGAGGGCCTGGTGTGGGTGCCGGAGCAGACCGGCGACGGCGGCGTGGCGTCGGGCGGAGCCTGGGAGAAGCTGCCGACCGTCCTCACGGTGGCCTGCGAGGGCGGCGGTGACGTGCGGGTGACGATGCGATCGCAGGAGACGGAGGTCGCCGCGTTCTCGGTCGACTGCCCGACGGGAACCGCCGGGGTCGGCTCGGTGACCATGGACGCCGGTGTGGTCCGGAAGGGCTCCTTCACCATCGGGGTCGACGCCTCGTCCGAGGAGATCCGCTGGGCACTGACGGTGACCCAGCCGGAATAGCAGGGACAGCCGGAACGGCCGGGCCGTGCGAGGCACGGAGACCTCATCTCCCGGCCCCTGCGCACGGGTTGAGCCGTCGGCACCGCATGATGGGCACATGAGCGATCACGAACTCCCGGCAGCGGTGGACCCGGCGGCGCTGCTCGACCTGTCCCGAGGCCATCACGGACGCACCGTACGTCCGCTGGGTACGCGGGAGGCCGGCGGTCACCTGGTCAAGGTGTACGCCCTGGAGGCGCCGGGCCGCGGTGTCACGGAGCAGGACACGGACGCGGCCCTGCGGATCACGGCGGCGCACCTCGAACTCGGCCGTGTCCGCGGGTCGCTCGGGCTCGCCGCCCTGATCGTGCACGCGGGCGGCGACGGCGACTACGTCCTGGTCCACACCTGGATCGAGGGCCACATGTCCGACCTGGCCATCTTCACCGGTCCGGCCGGGCAGCCCGACCGACTCCGACCGGGACGCGCGGGCCTGGCCCCCTGCGTCTGGGAAGCCGCCGTCATCGCCCACGAACGGGACGCGTTCTCCCGGCACGTTCTCGACGGCACCGCCGCGATCGCCGACCGGCTGGCGGCCTGGCAGGACGACACCCTCACGGGCAGCCTCCGGTGACCGGTGCCCCGGCGCGGCGGCGGAGACGTGGCCGTGGGCGGGCGGTCGGGCTGTTCGCCCTGGCCGGTGCGGCGGTGGTGCTGAGCGCCTGTGGTCCGGAGGGCGTCGACGACAGCGCCCCCGGCGACCGCGAGGCGAGGTACAGACGGGTCATCGAGGACCCTCACCCGAGCCCCGCCGACGTGATCGAGGCGGCCGGGGCTCCTTCCGATGTGGTGCGCGCGGACGACGGCTCGCTGCTGCTGACGTACGACGCCGCCAACGTCGAGGACGACGAGGGCCCGGCCGCGACCGCCTGGCGCATCGTCGGACCGGACGGCCGTACGGTCGCCGAACACGCGGAACACGCCGACGCGGAGGACGTGCCGCCCGCGTTCAAGGGGGTGAGCGGCGGGTTCGTACGGGTGCCGGGGGACGGGGGAACGTACGTCCTCGATGTCAGGGGAGAGCGGCACCAGGTCACCGTCACCGACACCCTGTCGCGCACCCGCCGCGGCGACGTCCTGCTCTCGGAAGGGGAGCCGGCCCTCGTCTACCGCGCCGCCACGCGCACCGCGGCACCTCCGGCCGGACTGCCGGACGAGGCGGTCCACTTCGCCGTGGACGAGCGGGGCACGGTCTGGAGCCTGGAGCAGTCGCTTTCCGAGGACCCGCACCGTGTCGTGTGGCAGCGTGACGGCCGCACCCTCGGCTCCGAGGCCGTGCCGAAGTCGTACGGTGCCGCCGCCCTCGTCGCGCGCGGCGGCACCGCGGCCCTCGCCCTGGCCCTGGACGAGGGCGTGCGCGGCCTGTTGATGACGTCGGACGGCGGTGAACACTGGCGGACGGTCCTCGCGGGCGGCATCACCTGGAAGGACCTGAAGCGCGGCCAGGAGCTGCTGGTCCTGGAAGTCCTCGCGGACGGACGGCTGCTCGTCGGCGAGGAGGGCGGCCGCCACTGGCTCGCGGACGACCCCACCAACAGCGCCTTCCACGAACTGAGGACCCCGGCGAGGTTCACCTCGCTCACCGTCGAGGGCACCACCCTCTACGGCCTCGTGGACGCGACGACGGCGACGTACGACCTCGTACCCGACGAGGGACTGTGGATCTCCGACGACGGCGGACGTGAATGGCGGCGGATGCCGGGGTAGAGGCACCGCGACGCCGGGCGACTCGACCCGCTGGCTGGAGTCCCTGGGCGACGCCGTCACCGTGCACTCGAAGGCCACCGACCGTACCGCGACCCTCCTGATGGCCCTCGAAGGCCGCGACGCCCGCGAGGCGCAGGCGCACCTGGCCGCACGCGACGTGGTGGCACCGACCGGGTCGTTCTACGGGTACGAGCCCTTCACCGCGCTCAAGTTCGAAGCCCCCGCCCTGCGCGCGGGCCCTGGGCCCCTACGACACCGCCGAGGACGTGGACCGTTTCCTGGCCGGGCTCGCCGACTTCCTCTGACGCCGTGACCGCGCCGGTGCCCCGGCAGCCCCGCCGCTCGGAGCGGGCGATGCCGCTCTGTATCGTGCCGGAGTGACGAGCGAGCCGTTCTACCACCGGGCCGGACCCGCCGCGTTCGAGCCGACCCGGTTCACCGAGAGCCCCTGGGACCAGTCGCTGCAACACGGTGGCCCGCCGGCCGCGCTCCTGCTCGGCGAGATCGAGCGGGTGGTGGCCGGCGTCGGGCGGATCACGGCGGCCCAGATCGACTTCCTCGGTGCGATCCCGCGCGAGACCGGTCATGTCGAGGTCCGCACGCTCCGCCCCGGCCGCCGGGTCCGACTCGACGCGGCCACGCTGACGATCCGCGGCAGGGTGGTGGCCGAAGCCCGATGCTGGACGATGGCCACCACCGCCCGAGCGGACAGGCGTGTCGAACACCTCGCGTCGCCGCTGCCGGCCCTCCCGGCGGCCACACCCCGTCCGCCCTTCCCCGGCTTCCCGGGCGCCTGGCACTATCCCGACGCGATCGAATGGCGGTTCGTCCACGGCGGCGGCCAGGAACCGGGGCCCGCCGCGGTCTGGACCCGGGTCCGGGTCCCGGTGGTCGAGGGCGAGGCAGCCACCCCGTTGCAGCGTCTGGCGGTGGTCGCCGACTCGGCGAACGGCATCTCCAACGAACTCGCCCTGGACCGCTTCCTGTTCGTGCCCACGGCCCTGCAGTTGAGCCTGCACCGGCATCCCGCGAGCGAGTGGATCCTGCTGGACGCCCGCACCTCACTGTCCGGAGACGGCGTCGGGACCACGGTGACGGACCTGTCCGACCTGTCCGGGACGGTCGGCACCGGGACCCAGCCGCTCCTCGTCCAACCCCGCGACCCCGCCGGGTGACGGCCCGGCCGCAGCGGGGCCGGTTCAGTCGCGGCCGGGGCAGGGCGGGCGGTGGTCGAGGCCGGGGAAGTGGCGGTTCCACCGGGCGGGGGTGAGCGGCGTGCGGACGTGGGAGCAGGCGTGGGCGAGCACCCGGGCGACGTCGGTGTTCCAGATCTCGATCGTGTGGTCGTTGCTGAGGGTGGCGACGGTGTCGGGCGCCGCCAGGGGCACGACGACCGCGAGGGCGCCGGAGAGGCCGGTCAGCAGGGCTCGTTCGGTCGGACGCGAGCGGTCGGTCGCCCTCCACAGGCGTACGGTGCCGTCCTGCCCGGCGGTGATCACCTCCTGGCCGTCCGGGGTGAACTCCACGTAGCCGATCATGCCGGTATGGGCGTGGAGCCGGCCGAGCCTTCGGTGGTGACGCGGATCGGTGACGTCCCACAGGCGTGCCGTGCGATCGTCGCTGCCGGAGACGAGGGTGCGGCCGTCCCGGCTGAAGGCGAGTCCCACGACGAAGTCGTCATGGTCGCGCAGAACGGCGGTCGTGGAGGCGCGGAGGGGGTCGGTGACGTCCCACAGGCGGACGGTGCGATCGTCGGAGCCGGAGGCCAGGACGGAGCCGTCGGGGCTGAAGGCGACCGGTTTGACGTTGAGCGAGTGGCCGGTCAGTTCCCGTAGGAAGCGGGGGCGGGCGGGGTCGCGGACGTGCCACAGACGGACGGTGTCGTCGTAGCTGCCGGTGGCGAGGGTGCGGCCGTCCGGGCTCATGGCCAGGGAGAAGACGAAGTCGTCGTGCCGACTCGGGGTCGTCGACCGCAGGTGCGGTCGGCTCGGTTCGGTCACGTCCCAGAGCCGGATCGCGCGGTCCTTGCCGATACCGGCCAGCGTCTCGCCGCCAGGGCCGAAGGCCAGGGTGTGGGCGCTGTCGGGGTGGCCGTGGGTCGTGCCCAGGAGGCGGGGGTCGTGGGGGTCGGTCATGTCCCACATCCGGAGGCTTCCATCGTCGTGCGCGGTGGCGAGCCTGTGGCCGTCCGGGGTGACGGCCATGCCGTGGACATGGCGGGCCAGGGTGTGCGGGGCGACGCTCAGCAGGCCGTTGCGGGTGGCCCGGTTCGCCTCCAACCGGTATGCGGCAAGGGCTAGTTGGACGGCGAGCGAGCGGTCGCGGGTACGCAGGGCCGCCGAGGTCTCGACGGCCTGGAGCGCGAGGAGGTGGTTGCGCTGCGCGGTGACGGTCCGCTGGGAACGCAGTGCGTGGCCGACGGCGGTCGCCGCGCACAGGAGCAGGACGACGAGGGCCGCGACGAGGCGGCGCAGCCGGCGGATGCGGTGGCGGGCGCGCCGGGTCTGCGCCTGTTCCGCCGCCTCGCTCGTGTCCAGGAAAGCGCGTTCCCGGGCGGTGAGGGTCGCCTTCGGCAGGTCCTTGGCGGCGGCCAGCCGCAGGCCCCGGTAAAGGGTGTCCGGATCGCGGTCCAGGGATTCCCACACGGCGGTGGCCTCGGTGAGCGCGCGGTGCAGGCGCAGCCGGTCCCGGTTCTCGCCCAGCCAGTCACCGAGACGGGGCCAGCAGCGGATCAGTGCCTCGTGGGCGATCTCGACGTGGTCCCGGTCGACGGTCAGCAGACGTGCCCGGGTGGCTTGTTCGAGGACCAGCGCGGTGTCGTCGCCGTCGTCGAGTTCCTGGCGCGGCACACGGCGTTTGGTGTCCTCGGTGCCCTCGCCCAGGGCGATGAGGCGGAGGAACAACAGGCGGGCGACGGTCCGCTGGGCGTCGTTCAGGGACGCGTGGAAGGCTTCGGCGGTCTGCGCGAGGGCGCCCTCGAAGCCGCCTGCCGCCTGGAATCCGGCGAGGGTGAGGGTGTTGCCGCGCCGGCGGTGCCAGGTCTCCAGAAGGGCGTGCGAGAGCAGGGGAAGCGCCCCGGTCCGGCCGTGGGCGTCGGCGGTGAGTGCCGCGAGCAGGGCGCCCTCCACGGTCAGCCGGACCCGGGCGGCCGGCTGGACGATCGCCGCCCGCAGTTCGTCCAGCGTCATCGGACCGACGGGGACGTGCGCCTCGGCCAGGGCGTCGACGAGGGCCGGCAGCCGGGTGCAGTGCGTGTAGAAGTCGGACCGCACGGCCAGTGCGACACGGCAACGGCTGTCGGGAGCGTGCGCGGCGTGCAGGAGTGCGGAGACGAAGGCGTCACGCTCCCGCGTGTCAGGGCAGAGGGTGAAGATCTCCTCGAACTGGTCCACGACGATGATGAGTTCGTCGTCCGGATCCGGTGAGCGGGCCAGGATCTGGCGGACGACACGGTGGAGCGTCCGCGGCTCCGAGGCGAGTTCGTCCGCGACGGCCCCCGGCGTGAGGCGGGCACGGGCCGCCAGGTGGATCGCGCATTCCTCCAGCGGACGGGCACCCGGGGTGAATACCAGGGCCGGTTCGCCGGAGAATTGGGGCAGCACCCCGGCGCGCAGCACCGAGGATTTCCCGGATCCCGACGCCCCGAACAGAACGAGACATCTCTTTCTGCGCAGATGTTCGACGAGTCTGGTGGTCAGATTCTCCCGGCCGAAGAAAGCGTCGGCGTCCGACTGTTGGAAAGAGGCCAGACCGACACAGGGCGACGCGTCCGTCGACCCTTCGGCGTGCCCGGGCACCGACGTGGGGGTGGCGCGTTCGGCGGCGCATGCGGCGGCCGTTCTGCGCCAGATCAGCTCCCATTCCCGCACGTCACCGCCGCAGGCGCGGACGTAGGCGAGGGTGACCGCAAGGGAGGGAAGTTGACGTCCCCCCGCGGCCGCGGAGAGCGCCGCGATCGAATAGTGCGCCCGCCGAGCGAGGTCCCGATAGGTGGGACCACCGGCCTGCTCCCGCAGTTTCCGCAAGCGCGCGGCGAAATCCCGCAGTGGGCCGCTCTCCGCTTCCAGCGGGCGCTCTCCCCGTGGCACCTGAAACGCACCTCCCCCCGAGCCATTCGGGATTGTTCACCATGCGTTTGTTCAGCGCCATCCCGCCGATCGTGAACAACGCGCAAGGGCTACAAACGGTGCGTCAGACACCGCGAGAACGGTGCGTCAGCCACCGTGCCGGACGGCCTGTTCCGAGCCGAGGTCCGGCGCTGCGACCACAACCGATCCAGGAGCACACATGAACGCCTACACACGGCACTGCGCCTACCGGCCCGGCGCGGGCGCGGCGACCCCGCCCCCGTTCCCGGCCTCCGACCCGGTCGGGGAGACCGAGCGCCGCGGCACCCCGGACCGGCTGGGGTACTTCACCGCCGCACAGCTGGGACGGCTGTGCGAGGTGGCCGGCATCGACGCGTGGCAGCGCACCACTCACCAGCAGGTACTGACCGAACTGCTGGGCCCGGCCGCCGCGCTGCCCTTGGACGGCCCACCGCCTTCCCCCTCCTTCGTCTCGGACGACCACACACCGGTGGAGTTCTCCCTGTCCTTCCCCGCCGACGCCGCTCCCGTCCTGCGCGTGCTGGTCGACCCGGGCTTCGCCGCCCGGTCGCTGCGGAACAACGCCCGCACGGCATGGGCCGCGGTGGGGCGCCTGGCGGCCCAATGGGGGATCGGGCTGGGAGAACTGACCCGCCTGAGCGACCTCTTCCTCCCGCCGGAGCCCCACGGGCCGCTGACCCTGTGGTGCGCCCTCGAACTGCGGCCGACCGGCCCCACGGGGGTCAAGCTGTACCTGAACCCGGGCGCCCGGGGCGTCGAGCGCGCCATGGAGACCGTCGCCGAGGCCATGACGAGGCTCGGCCACGCCCGTGCCTTCGAACCCGTGCGGCGCTACGTGGCCGCCCGCTCGCCGGAGCGGTGCGACTTCATGTTCTTCGCCCTGGACGTGGGCCCGTGGACCGAGCCGCGCGTGAAGGTCTACGTCGTCCACCCCGGCGCCACGGCCGCCGACGCGGCCGAAGCCGCCCGTCCGGTGCCCGGGGCGAGCCCGGAACGGGTCGCGGACCTGTGCCGCCTCGTCGGCGGGGACGGCACCTTCGACCGCCTCCCGCTCGTCTCCTGCTACTCGTTCACCGGCGCGGACACCCACCACCCGACCGGCCACGGCCTCCACGTCCCCGTCCGGGCCTACGTCCGCGACGACCGGGCGGCACGCGACCGTGCCGTACGGCTCCTGCGTCAGTACGGCGTACCCACCGCGCCGCTCGACCGTGCCCTGGCCGCGCTCACCGCCCGCCCCCTGACCGCGGGCGTCGGCCTCATCTCCTACCTGAGCCTGGTCCAGGCGGGACGGCAGGCACCCCGGATCACCACCTACTTCTCCTCCGAGGCGTACCGCGTCCTCCCACCACGGGGGGACACGGCTCCGCAGAGCCCTGCGAAGGCCCGCCCGGCAAAGCCGGGGTCCGCCGACTCGGGGCCCGCCGACCCAGGCCCCACCCCGCCGCGTTCCACCGAGCCGGGGCCGACAGCGTCGCGCACGACCGACTGAGCCCTGTCCCCGCCCACCCGTCCGGCGTACACCCGAAGGGAAGACCGACCGTGGAGCCGTACCGGATCAAGGTTGTCGAGCCGATCCCCGTCACCACCCGCGAACAGCGTCAGGCCGCCCTCGCCCGCGTCCACTACAACCTCTTCGACCTGCGGGCCGACGAGGTCACCGTCGACCTGCTCACCGACTCGGGCACCGGAGCCCTGTCCGCGGCCCAGCTCTCCGCCGCCATGGACGGCGACGAGTCCTACGCGGGCTCGCGCTCCTTCCATCGCTTCCACGACACCGTCCGGGAACTCACCGGATTCCCGCACATCCTGCCGGTGCACCAGGGACGCGCGGCCGAACGGCTCCTGGCCTCGACGCTCCTCGGCCCCGGCAGGATCTTCCTGAGCAACACGCACTTCGACACCCTGCGGGCCAATGTCGCGCTCGTCGGGGGCGAGGCCTGGGACCTGCCCTGCCCCGAGGCCGAAGACCTCGACAGCCGCGAGCCGTTCAAGGGGAACATCGACACCGCCCGGCTCAAAGCCGTCCTGGAGGGACCCGACGGGAGCCGTGTCGCCGCGGTGATCATGACGCTCACCAACAACGGCGGCGGGGGCCAGCCGGTGTCCATGGCCAACCTGACCCTGACCGCCGCGCTCTGCCGGGAGCACCGCGTGCCCCTGATCCTCGACGCGGCGCGGTTCGCGGAGAACGCCTGGCTGGTCACCCGGCGCGAGCCCGGCTACCGCGACCACAGTCCCCGGCAGGTCGCCGAGGATGCCTTCCGGCTGGCCGACGGCTGCACGATGAGCGCGAAGAAGGACGGCATCGCCCACATCGGCGGCTTTCTGGGCCTGCGTGACAGCGATCTGGCCCGGCGCTGCGAGTTGCTGCTCATCGCCACCGAGGGGTTCCCCACCTACGGCGGACTGGCGGGCCGCGACCTGGACATGGTCGCCCAGGGTTTGCGCGAGGTCACCGATCCGGGGTATCTCCGCGCCCGGGCCGAGGACACCGCCTATCTGGCGGACGTGGTGCGGTCGGCGGGCGTCGACATCGTCGAGCCGCCCGGGCTGCACGCGCTCTACCTCAACGCCGGCCGTCTGCTGCCGCACATCCCGCCGCACCACTTCCCCGGCCAGGCACTGGCCTGCCAGTTGTATCTGGAGGGCGGCATCCGCTCCGTGGAACTCGGCTCCCTCTATCTGGGCACCGAGGACGAGCACGGCGCCCCCCTCACCAGCGCCCCGTACGAACTGCTGCGACTGGCCATTCCCCGCAGGACCTACACACGCGGCCACTTCGACCACATCGGCCGGACACTGGACCGCACGGTCCGCGACGCCCACCTCGTCCCCGGCCTGCGCATCACCGAACAGCCCGCCCTGCTCCGCCAGTTCCGCTCGAAACTCGCCCCTGTAGCCCTGTAGCCCTGTAGCCGCCGCGAACGACGGTCGAGAGACGAAGGCGGTCAGCGCTCGCAGCCGTCCTTCAGGTCATGGGCGTCTCCCGTGCAGGTGTCCGTGCCGGCGTCCCCGTAGGAGCGGTCGTTGCCGGATGTGGAGTCTCCGGCGTCGAGGCGGTCGTCTCCGTTTCTGCCGAACATGACGTCGTCGCCGGGGCCACCGGTGATGTTGTCGACGCCGGCACCGCCGAAGACGGTGTCGTGCCCGCCCTGGCCGTACAGGAAGGTCCTGGCGGTGGAGGTGTGGTCGAGGGTGATGATGTCGTCGCCCGCGCCGGCGGTGATGTTGGCGGGCAGATTGCCCGTGACGAGGACCATGTCACCGAGGTCCCCCATGTCGAGCGTGAGGGTGCGGCCGTCGTACGGGCAGGTCACGGTGTCACGGTCGACCTGGGCGCATCCCGATCCCGCGGTGACGGCGTCACCGCCGTCACTGATGGTGACGGTGTTGCCGGACCGGGTGACGGAGAGGTCGTTGGCCTTCCCCGCCACGGCGTTGACGTAGATGCGCACGGTGTCCAAGCGCACCCCCGTCGCGGCGTGCGCCTGCCCCGTCGCCGCCCCCAGCGCCACGGTCGTCACGCCGACCTGCACCGCTGTGCGCATCGAGGTCTTCAATGCTCCTCCTCTTCCCCTGCTGACCACGGACTTGGTCGTGCCGTGATCCATCGTGGGCGTGGAGCGGTGTGGGCACATGAGGGGAGAACCCCCAACTACGCGCGGTGCGGCTCGCGGACCCGGCGTCCACCGACCCGCCGCCGCCAGGCGCCGCGTCGTCGCCGTGCTCACCCCGGCCGGCACGGCGACCTCCTCGCGCCGCAGCCCCGGGACGCGGCACGGTCGTGTTCATGGGGGGCAACCTCACCCCCACCCGTTCCGATCCGCCGGTGGGACCCGAGTCGCTCACGGCGCGCGGGGACCGACTCCGATCGCAGCCTCCCCCCGGAACGCCACCCACCGTCACGGCCCGACCGGACGCGGCGCCGCCGTGGGACCCCAGCGGTGCGGGCCCGGCCCGGGGGCGGCCACCGTTAGGATCCAGTCGGCTCGGGGTCGTGGCCGTCGACCACGGCGCGACGGCAGGGGCCGTGTCCGCGTGGTGAGCCTGACCGGAAGGCGTGCTGAACATGACCGGAGATCGTGACCGTTGGGCCGAACTGACCGGCGGACAGGCCGGGGAGGAGTACGCCCGGCGTTTCGCGCGGCTCGCCGCATCGGGTCACGACGTCCACGGCGAGGCCGATTTCTGCGCGACGCTGCTGGCGCGGCCCGCAGCCCGCGTGCTCGACGCCGGCTGCGGCACCGGCCGGATCGCGATCCGGCTCGCCGAACTGGGCCACTCCTGCACCGGCGTGGACATCGACCCCTCGATGCTCGCCGTCGCCCGCCGGGAGGCCCCCGCACAGGAGTGGCTCCTCGGCGACCTCGCCCGTCTGGACAGCCTCGGCCTGGAACCGGACTACGACATGACGATCGCCGCCGGAAACGTCATCCCGCTCCTGGCCCCCGGCACCGAGGCGGCGGTCGTCCAGCAGTTGGCCGCCGTACTGCGCCCCGGCGGACTGCTGGTCACGGGCATGGGCCTGGACGCGGCCCACCTGCCGCTGCCGGAACCGACGGTGACCCTCACGGAGTTCGACCACTGGTGCGCGCGGGCCGGACTGACCCTGCTCCAGCGCTACGCCACGTGGAGCGGAGACCCCTACGAAGAGGGCTGCGGCTATGCCGTCAGCGTGCACTCCCGCTCCACCGTGTGACCGGCCCGCCGTGTGACCGCTCCACCGTGTGACCGCCGCGGCTCGCGCGGCGGTCTCAGCGGGCGAAGACGCTCGCGAACTTCCGGCCCTCCACCACCGGGTATCCGAAGTCCGTCGCGTTGAAAGAGGTCGCCGAGGTGGTCGTGAGGCCGGAGGCCGAGCCCCGCAGCACCCATCCCGCGCCGTCGTCGTAGCCGTTCGGCACGACGTCCTCGCCGTACGCGCCGATCGCGAGGTCGGCCTTGCCGTTGCCGTTGATGTCGCGCAGGCGCAGGGAGGAGCCGAAGTGGTCGCCGGCCTCCGCGGCCCCCGGCACCCCCGCGGTGGCCTGGTGGAAGGACTGGGCGCCGCTCGTCGTGAGACCGCTCGAACTCCCCTTGAGGAGTACGACGTTGCCGACGGTGCGCTTGCCGTCGACCTCCTCGCCGGGCGCGCCGATCGCGAGGTCCGCACGGCCGTCGCCGGTCACGTCGCCCAGGGCGAGCGCGGAGCCGAAGGCGTCGTAGGCCTCGTCGGTCCCGGGGACCCCGGGACTGCCCTGGTGGTACGTGCGGCCCTTGAGCGGCAGACCGGACGCCGACCCGTAGCGCACCGTGAACGCACCTCCCGCGGCGCCCGCGGAGTCGGCGACGACCAGGTCCTCGTACCCGTCGCCGTTGAGGTCGCCGGTCGCGACCGCCGACGACCACCATGCCGCCGAGCCGGTCGTCCCGTCGTCGCTCAGGACCACGTGCGCCGAGCCGATGTCGCCGGGGCCGCCGCGCAGCACCCCGATGTAGCCGGGGGCGGGGGAGCCGTCGGGCTCGGTCCTGCTCCCGTGCAGGATGTACTCGTAGCCGTTGCCGCCGTCCGTGGAGGAGAAGTGGCCGGCCACGATGCCGTCGAGTCGCACGCCGTCCGGCAGGAAGTCGAATTCGGGGGCGATCGCGCCGTCCTGCGTGGGCCCTCCGTCGCCGTACCACCAGAACGTGTCGGTACCCACGACGGCGAGCTGGGCGGTGCCGTCCCCGTCGAGGTCGGCGAAGGCCGCGCCCTCGCCGAAGCCGGCCGCCTCCGCGGTCGGGGCGGTCAGGGCGATCCCGCCGGAGGTGAACGGCTTCGCGCCGCCCCAGACGATCGTCACCGAGCCGCGCGGCTTGCCGGTGACCTCCTCGCCGGGCGCGCCGACGATCAGGTCGGCGTAGCCGTCGTGGTTCACGTCGCCGCTGGTGACGTTCTCCCCGAATCTGTCCACGCTCTCCGCGGCACCGGGCACGCCGGGGGTGTTCTGGGTGACGTTCACGAACCGGGTCCGGCTGACGCCGGAGGAGGAGCCGAAGAGGACGGTGACCGTACCGCCGCTCGCCTTGGGCGTGCCGATGGCGAGATCGCGGTAGCCGTCGCCGTTGAAGTCGTCCGCCGCACCGGAGGGCGCCGCCCCGGCCGAGGGCGCGCCGAGCCCGGTGACAGCGAGGGCGAGGACGGCGACCGTGGCCACCGGCAGGGTTCGTGCGCGCAACGTGATGCTCCCGTTCTGATCATCCGACGCCCGTACGACCCTCCGCGTGCACAAAGGGTTGTACGCCGGGGAGGACGGGGTGGACGGGACGCACGGCACGACAGCCCTCGCGCACCCTCGCCCTCCTCCCGCCGCGCGCGCATCGTGACGCGATGCGGTCGGCTACTGCTCGCCGAGCCCGACGGCCCGTTGGTCCACCTCGATGTCCGAGCGAGGCACGCCCTCGAACCGGGTGGGCCGGAAGGACCGGAGAAGGCTCTGCTCCTGATCGGTGGTGAGTTCGGCAGCGACCAGGCGCCCCAGAATCGGTGCCAGGGTGACGCCGCTGTGCGAGACGAGGCAGTAGACGCGGGACCGCCCGGAGGCGTAGCCGGCGACGGTGTGGCCGTCCGCGGGCAGTGATCGCAGACCGACACGCAGCTCGATCTCCGGTTCCCGGCGGGGGCCGGGCAGCAGCGCGGAGAACCGCCGGGCGAGGGTGCGCGCGATGTCCCCGTCGGCGGACGGAGGGTCCGCCGGATCGACGTCGGCGTTCAGGTCGAGGGCTTGCAGGACGGTACGGCCGTCGGATGCGGGGCGGAGGTTGAGGCCCGGGCTGTGGATCACGCAGCGCAGGTCGAGGACGGGGGACGCGGCGTACCCGAGCAGGCCGACGGTCTGCGCTCCACGAGCGGTGTCGGTCACCATGGGGATGTCGATCCCGGCCCGTGCGCCCAGCCGGTGACTCCAGCGCCCGGCCGCCAGGACGACGCGATCCCCCGTATGGACCTGGCCTCCGACGAGCGTGACGGTGACTCCGTCCGGCCCGTCGTCGACGGCCTCGACCTCACCGATCAGGTATGCGGCGCCGTGCTGCCGGGCGTCGGTGAGCAGGTTCCGTACGAAGAGGTCCGGCAGCACGTACCCCTCGCTCGGGAAGTGCGCGATGGACGTGATGGTCGCGGGGACGCGCAGTTCGCCCGCCGTCCGCGTGGCCTCGTCGGCCGTGACCCAGTGCACGGGGTAGCCGAGGGACCGCAGCCGTGCCACGTTGTCGGCGAGCCGCTGCTCGTTCGCGGCGTCCGCCCACTGCAGTGCCCCGCTGGGGAAGTAGGACGGCGCACCGGGCAGTCGCTCGGCGAGCCTGGCGTGCTCCACCATGCCCGCGAGGTTCAACCGGTGGTAGGCCGGGTCGGGCTTCCGGCTGGAGTTGGTCCAGGCGAAGGTGGTCGCGCTCGTGCCGGTGCCCGCTCCCCGCTGATCGAGGAGGAGCACGTCCTGACCGGCGACGGCGAGTTCCCTCGCGACGCTCAAGCCCAGTACACCGGCACCGATGATGATGACCTTCATGGTTCGCGCATCCCCTTTCCGGAGGCGACTGGTGCTCACATGGCCGGGACCGGCAGCTCCAGGAAGAACTCGGCGGTTCCCGGACGGACGAGGGTCGTGACGACCTCGACGGTGCTCGCGTCCTCGGCACGCAGTTCCCTGCGCCTCATCAGCGCCGGTGTCCCGGCCTCGCTGTTCAGCAGGGCGGCGTCGTGCTCGTCGAGGACCACCGGGTCGAGGTAGAGCCGGATCGCGTCGATCGGCACGCCCCTGCGCTGCAGGTACGGGAGGGTGACGAGGTCTGCGAGGTTCTCGTTCAGCAGGTCGGGGGCGGCCGCGAACAGTACGACGTGCCGCTCGATCGACTGAGGTTCCTCGCGCACGTTCAACTTGCGGCGGACCAGTTCCACCACGGCCGTGTCCGCGTCGGCACCGGGGAGGGCCAGGACCGCGTCGACGGCCCTGACGATCCGTGCGGACACGACCTCGTGCCGGCCCGGTGCGCCCTTGGCGGCTGTCGCGGGGGTGACGAAGTTGAGCAGATTGATCTGCCGCGTCACGTCGGCGACGAACGTACCGTGGCGCCGCCGCCGGATCGCCAAGCCCGCCTCCGCCAGGTCGTTCAGGACGCGTTGCGCCGTGGCACGACTGACACCGTGTTGGACGGAGAGATCCTTCTCGGTCGGCAACCGCGTGCCGGGAGGCAGTTCCCCGGCCCGGATCCTCGCTTCGATCTCTCGTCTGATCTGTACGTAAAGCGGCGCGGCCACCTGACCAGTCCGTTCTTCGAGTCCGCCGACCGGCGGTACCGTTACCGTTCCCTTGAGCATAAGACCATACAATCCATCAATTGACCGGTCAATTGTGGAAGTTGACGGATCTCGTAACGTGATTCCGCATGACCGATGGCGAGATCGAGATCACCGCGGACCTTGTCCGCGAGCTGTTGCGGGAGCAGCATCCGGACCTGGCGGGGCTGGCCGTCCGTGAGGTGGCGGGTGGTTGGGGCAACCAGATGTGGCGGCTCGGGGACGAGTTGGCCGTGCG
The DNA here is from genome assembly GCF_031845845.1 of Streptomyces gottesmaniae. Classification (NCBI taxonomy): domain Bacteria; kingdom Bacillati; phylum Actinomycetota; class Actinomycetes; order Kitasatosporales; family Streptomycetaceae; genus Streptomyces; species Streptomyces gottesmaniae. The sequence continues at coordinate 15,502 of NZ_JAVRFJ010000013.1, read as the reverse complement.
CATGCAGCGTATGGACCCCACCCCGGACCTCCAGCTCAAGGAGCGCCGATGGCTGCCCGTCCTGGCCCCGCGCCTGCCGCTCCCTGTGCCGCTCCCGGTGCGCAACGGTGCACCGTCCGCGCGCTTCCCCAAGCACTGGACGGTGATGACATGGGTCCCGGGTGAGCCGCTGGACCGCGGCTCGATCAGCCGCGGCGATCACGCGGCCGACACGCTGGCGGGTTTCCTCAGGGCACTCCACCAGGCGGCACCCGCCGACGCGCCGGCCGGTTCGGACCGCGGCGGTCATCCCAAGGAGTGCACGGACGGCTTCGAGAGGTTCTTCCGAGCCGTCGACCCCGGCGACCTGGCCGCCGACGTCCGGGCCGTCTGGGACGACGCCGTGGCGGCCCCCGGGTGGGAGGGTCCGCGGGTGTGGGTCCACGGCGACCTGCATCCCGCGAACGTCGTCGTCTCGGACGGGACGCTGACCGGAGTGGTCGACTTCGGCGACTTGTTCGCCGGCGACCCCGCATGGGACCTCGCGGCCGCCTGGGTCCTCCTTCCCGCGGGCGCCGCCGCTCGGTTCTTCGACGTGTACGCGCGTGCGGACGAGGCGACGATCCGGCGCGCCCGCGGGCTCGCCGCCATGAAGTGCCTGTTCCTCATGCTCATGGGCCAGAACGGGGACCAGGGCCTTCCTGGCGGCAGACCGGCATGGGGACCCGCGGGCCGGGCGGGGCTCGAACGGGTCACCGCCGACGTGCGCTAGCCCTCCAAGTAGGCGCCGTACGACCCGAGTTGTGGCAGGATCCGAAAGCATGTCACCGTCGATCAGCTGGTCGCCCGAGTCCGGGCGTCGTCTGACGAGCGTCCTGCTCGTCCTCCTCGTGCAGTTCCTCGCGGTCGGTCCCGGCGCGCCGGACGCCGACGCGGCGGCCGGCCCGGGCGCGAGCGCGGTCGCCACGCCGGATCGGGCTCGCTACGACGTGTCCCTGCGCTCCGACGCCGACGGCGGTCACTGGACGGGACGGCAGCGGGTGTCGTTCCGGAACGCCTCACGTCAGCCGCTGCACGAGGTGTACCTGCGCCTGTGGGGCAACGGCGAGGACCAGTGCGGCACACCCGGCTCGCCTCCGCCCGTCACCGTCTCCAACGTCGGCGGGGGCGCGCCGGACCGGCTCACCGTGGGGTGCACGGCCCTGCGCATCGCCCTGCCCGAGCCGATGGGGCACGGAGAGCGGACGACGGTCGCCTTCGACGTCTCCCTCACCGTGCCCGACCGCAACGCGCGCTTCGGCCGCGAGGGCGCCCACCGCTTCCTCGGCAACGCCATCCCGGTGCTCGCCGTGCACGACGCGCAGGGGTGGCACCTCGATCCGTACGTGGCGCTCGGTGAGAGCTTCCACGCGCTCACGAGCGACTTCCGGGTCCGGCTCGACCACCCGTCGGCCCTGAAGGTCCCCGCGACCGGCCGCACCCGGGCCCTCCCCGACGGTCGCGGCCGTACGGTCACGCTGAGCGTCGCACACCGGGTGCGGGACTTCGCGTGGGCGGCGGGCCCGTTCCGCACGGCGACGCAGACCACCCCCGGCGGTGTCCGCGTGAAGTCGTACTGGGCGAGCGACACACCCGCCGCGGGGGTCCGTCTCAACCGTACGGACGCCGTCGCCGCCGTCGACCGCTTCAGCGAGGAGTTCGGCCGGTACCCGTACGGCGAGATCGACCTCGTGATGACCCCCGGGTTCGGCGGCGGCATGGAATACCCGGGCCTGGTCCTGGTCGGCACCACCGAGGAGGGCGGCGCCGTCGTCCACGAGGTGGCGCACCAGTGGTGGTACGGCATCGTCGGCAACGACGAATACACCTCACCGTGGCTGGACGAGAGCTTCGCCCAGTACGCCAACGCCCGCTTCTACGGGTGGGAGACCCGCGACTGCTGGTCGGACGTCCACTGGCCGAGCGACGGTGCCGCGCTGACCAACTCGATGGCCTACTGGTCCGGGCACCGCAACGAGTACCACCTCGTCTACACGGCGGGGCCCTGCGCACTGGCCGACCTGGAACGCACGCTCGGCGCGGACACCATGGCCCGCTTCCTCGAGCGGTACGCCCGGGACCACTGGTACGGCATCTCCACCACGGCCGCCTTCAAGAAGGCCGCACAGGCGGTCACCGACGAGGACCTCGGCCCGTTCTGGGAGACCCACCGCATTCGGTGACGACGAGAAGGGCAAGGGACGTGCTGGTGAAGGCAGTCACCGCTCCGGAGTACGGAGACACGTGCGCCGCCTGAGCCGTCCGAGAACCACCGGCACCGGGAAATCGCCCGCACGCGATCACCGGCCGTCGGTAGCGTGATCGTCGTGATGGTGGGCACCGAAGAAACCCGGCTGGTCGTCCTGCGCGGCAACAGCGCCTCGGGGAAGTCGTCCGTCGCGGCGGGCCTGCGGGAACGGTTCGGCCGCGGCCTTGCCCTGGTCGGCCAGGACAACCTCCGCCGCACCGTGCTTCGCGAACACGACCGGCCCGGCGCGGCGAACATCGGCCTGATCGACCTGACGGCCCGCTACGCCCTCGACGCGGGATTCCATGTCGTCGTCGAAGGCATCCTGTACGCCGACCGGTACGGCGACATGCTCGCCCGACTTCGCGCCGACCATCGCGGCCCGACTCACGCCTACTACCTGGACGTGCCGTTCGAGGAGACCCTCGTCCGGCACGCCACGAAGCCGATCGCCGACGTCGTCGACGCGACCTGGTTGCGGGACTGGTACCGTCCCCACGACCTGCTGCCCGGCGGAGTCGAGACCGTCATCGGCGCCGACAGCGCCCTGGGGGAGACCGTGGACCGCATCATGACCGACACGGGCCTGGCCCACCTGCCCGCGACGGACCGCTGATCGCGGCTCGTTCGCGACAGCCGCCGTGTCGCCCCCTGCTCGGTCCACTTGGCCGCGGCCGCCCCGAAGCCGTCGAGGCCGTCCGCGGCGTCGGTGTCGTACTGGTGGTAGGTCTCGGTGGAGATGTAGTCGGTGAGCACCGAGTAGTCGGCGCCGACTTGCCGGGGCCCGACTGGGGACTCGGCGGCGGTGTGGGTCAGCGCGCCGCTGCGCGGACGGCGTCGGCGAGGGGCGTGGCGGGGCGGCCGGTGAGGCGCGGCACGGCATCACTGACGCCGTCGAGTTCACCGGAGGCGATGGCCGTGTAGGTGGACACCCAGGCGTCCAGCTGCCAGGCCGGAGCGCCGTAGGAGGCGCGGGAGGCGTAGGCCTCCTCGACCGTCTCCCGCCGGAAGGTGACGGCGCGTTCGAGCTGCTCGGACAGGATGGTGGCCGCGTCGTCCAGCGTGAGCGACTCGGGCCCCGTCAGGTCGTACGTCATGCCCGCGTGGTCCTCCGGCCGGGACAGCACCGCGGCGGCCACGTCGGCGATGTCGTCCAGGGCGACGAACGCGGCGCGCCCGCTGCCGGCCGGACCGCGGATGGCGCCGTCCTCGCCGACCAGGTCGGGGACGACCTCCGCGTACAGGTTGTCCCGGAGGAAGGTGTACGCCAGTCCGCTCGCGCGGATGTGCTGTTCGGTGTGGAAGTGGTCGCGCGCCAGGGTGAAGGTGGCGTCAGGGGCCGCACCGTAGAAGGAGACGTAGACCAGGTGCCGCACACCAGCCTTCGCGGCGGCATCCACGAACGCCTTGTGCTGGGCCAGCCGGTCGGCGCTCTCGGCGGCGGAGACCATGAAGAGGGTGTGGGTTCCCGCGAGGGCCTCCCGCACCGCGTCCTGGTCGGCGTACGCGCCGCGCACGGTGACCGCCGCGGTCAGCCGAGGGGCGCGCTCCGGGCTGCGGACCAGGAGTTTCTGCGGGATGCCTCGCTCGGCGAGTCGCCGCGCGACGCGCCCGCCGAGCCGCCCCGTGGAGCCGGTGACGACGGTCGTGGGAGCGGATGGGCCTGCTGTTTCGAACATGGTGCTTCTCTTCCTTCGAATGACGACGGTGGGCTTTCCGCCGCTCGTCGGTGGACGGGCCGGTCGAGGAGAACGTCAGCCATACGGAGGGGAGCGGGCGGAGTTCGTCCGCCGAGGTCCGTGGGGGGCGCCGGCACGACAGGCGCGAGTAGTGAATCCGGCACCGATTCCCAGCACGAGCAAGATGCCGTCCATGGGCGCGTCGTCGAGCCACCGTCCCTCCTACCCACGTCACTTGCCGCCCCTTTCCCTTTCCGTCAAGGGGACGTTCCTTTCGCACAGTGGCACGACCAACGTACGAGGAACGCTGGGAGCCGGCCGGATGAACTCCGACCGATGATGGCCCGCGGGCGACCTCCGGCACGTGGTCGACTGCGACGACTACGTCCTGCGCCCGGGCTCCTGGCTGTGGGTACGCCCGGGGCAGGTGCAGCAGTGGGGCGACCTCGCCCATGCCGAGGGCACCCTGATCCTCTTCCGGCAGGACGTACTGGACCCGGCCACGGCGACAGCCGCCAGGATCGACGATCCGCACGCACCGGTCGTCACCTACATGCGCTTCCGGGACGCGGTCGAAGGGCACTTCACCTCCACCCGACGCGTAGAGGACTACGCCCACATGCTCGGTTACTCGGGCCGCACCCTCTCCCGGGCGACAGATCTCGGACCACCTCGGCTTCGTCACGCACTCCCGGTTCAGCAAGTTCTTCCTGCACCGCGCAGGCCGTACCCCGATCGACTTCCGCAACGGGGTCCGGGGGCGCGACGAGGGCCCCGAGCCGTCGCCGGCCCTCGGCCGGGGCTTCGACCATGGGTGAAAGGCCCACGTCACAGGTGTTACGGGAGTCACGGGTGTCGCGGATGTCACGGATGTGAGTCACCCTCACCGCCCCCGGCCCCTTGGGTTCGCCAGGTGAGAGCCGGTCTGCCGGTCAGCCGGCAGGGCGCAGACTCCTGTCAGTGCGGCTGCCGCGATCACGGGCGGGGAGGGCGTCCGTGATCGCGGCAGTGTCGTCCGGCTCGTACGATCCGCGCGGGGGAGCCTCTGCTCTGCTGCTCGCCTCTGCGGGGAACCACGCTGGTCAGGCTGGGGTGAGCCTGTCCTTGACGTCGGTGGTGGTCTCCGGCGCCGCGTCGACGGCGCGGTGCTTGGTCTCGCCCAGAGCGATGACACAGACCAGGCTGAGCAGTCCGAGCGCGGCGATCATGAGGCCGACGGCGTAGCCGCCGTAGCCGCCGACGAGTTGGGCCGCCAGCAGCGGGGCGACGGCTCCGCCGAGGACGCCCCCGAGGTTGTAGCCCATCCCGGCGCCGGTGTAGCGGTAGCGGGTGTGGAACATCTCGGGCAGGTAGGCGCCGACCGGGCCGTAGGCGATCCCGAAGATCGCCAGGGTGCCGAGGAGGGCGACGGCGAAGCCGGTCACCGACCCGGTGTCCATGATCGGGAAGAGGACCAGCGCCCAGGGAATCGACAGCGCGCAGCAGGTGACGATCACTCTTCGGCGTCCGAACCGGTCGGACACGATCCCCGACACCGCCGTGGTCACGCCGAACACGACCGCGGCGACGATGTTGAGGATCAGCACGGTGCGACGCTCGAGTCCGGCCCCGGCGGTGCTGGTGGCGTAGCTGGTGAGGAAGGCGGTGCCCAGGTAGAACAGCGCGAACACGATCGTCAGCACGCCGCCGGCGAGCAGGACCTCGCGGGGCTGGGCGCGGAAGACGTCGAGGATCGGGGGCTTGGCCCGCTTCGCCGCGTCGTTCCGCCGCTCACGCTCGTTGCGGAAGGCCGGGGTCTCCTCGATGGCCGTGCGCACCCACAGGCCCAGGCCGACGAGGACGGCGCTGAGGAGGAACGGGATCCGCCAGCCCCAGTCGAGGAAGGCCGGGTTGGTCTCGCCGAGCGCGATGTTCACGGCGAGGAACGTGCCGCTGGCCAGGGCGAACGCGATGGCCGCGCCGAGTTGGGGAAAGACGCCGTACAGCCCGCGCTTGGCCGGTGGGGCGTACTCCGCGGCGAGCAGGGTCGCGCCGGCCCACTCACCGCCGACGGCGAGGCCTTGCAGGAAGCGCAGGACCACCAGGGCGATGGGCGCGGCGACGCCGATGGTGGAGGCGCCCGGGAGCAGGCCGATCACGACCGTGGAGATCCCCATCAGCATGAGGGTGGCGATGAGGGTGTTCTTGCGGCCCAGGCGGTCGCCGTAGTGCCCGAACACGATCGCCCCGAGCGGGCGGGCGACGAAGGCGACCGCGAAGGTCGCGAACGACGCGACGGTCGCCGCGGCGCTGCCCAGCGCGGGGAAGAACACCTGCGGGAAGACCAGGGCGGCGGCCGTGCCGTAGATGAAGAAGTCGTAGAACTCGATGGTGGTGCCGACACAACTGGCGGTGGCGACACGGCGCATGGACGTCGAGCGGTTCGTTGGGTGCTCCATCTGACTCTCCGTTGACTCAGCAGAACAGGGCGGGGACAGGGGGAAGGGGAAGGGGACTTCGGAACCACGGCGGGGGGTGAGGGAGTGGGCAGAGGACGGGAACGCGGGGTTCTCTCTCCTTCCGTCAGCGGGGCGCCATCCGGATGGCGCCGTCGAGGCGGATGACCTCACCGTTCAGCATCGGGTTCTCGGCGATGTGGCGGACCAGGGCGGCGAACTCGGACGGATCGCCGAGGCGGGCCGGGTGGGGCACCTGACGGCCGAGCGAGTCACGGGCGTCCTGAGGGAGCCCCGCCATCAGGGGGGTGTCGAAGAGGCCCGGTGCGACGGCCATCACCTGGATGCGGTGCCGGGCCAGTTCGCGGGCGGCGGGGAGCGTCAGCCCGGCGACGCCGGCCTTCGAGGCGGCGTACGCGGCCTGGCCGATCTGCCCGTCGTACGCGGCGACCGAAGCCGTGGCGACGAGCACCCCGCGTTCGCCGTCGACGCTCTCGGTCTCGGAGATGCGGTGGGCGGCGAGTCGGAACACGTTGAAGGTGCCGGTCAGGTTGATGTGGACCACACGGGCGAAGTCGTCCAGGCGAGCGGTCCTTCCCGCGACAGCATGCGCCCGGGAGTGGCGACCCCCGCGCAGTTCACGGCCGTACGCAGCGGAGCGGGCTCGCCGGCGGCGTCCACGGCCGCCCGGACGTCGTCGGGATCGGTCACGTCGCATGCAATGAAGCGCACCGTGGGCCCGATGGCGGCGAGTTCCGTCGCGACAGCCTCGCCGGGGGAGGAGGGCAGGTCGGCGATCACCACATGAGCCCCGGCGCGCAGCAGTTCGGTGGCGGTCGCGCGGCCGAGGCCGCTGGCGCCGCCGGTGACGAGGGCGGCGGTTCCGGTGAGGTTCACGACCGGTTCCCTTCCAGGGAGTCAGGGAAATCAGGGGAGGCGAGGGAGAGGACGTGGGCGACGGGCCCGCGGCGGCCACGGGCGAGTTCCCGGCTGATGACCATGCGCTGGATCTGGTTGGTGCCCTCGAAGATCTGCATCACCTTCGCCTCCCGCATGTACCGCTCCACGGGGAAGTCCCTGGTGTAGCCCGCGCCGCCGAAGACCTGGACGGCGTCCGTGGTCACCCGCATCGCGGCCTCGGTGGCGACCAGTTTGGCGATACTGGCCTGGCGGCCGTACGGCAGACCGGCGTCCTTGCGCCGGGCCGCCGACAGCAGCGTCGCGCGGGCGGACTCCACGGCCGCCTCCATGTCGGCGAGCAGGAACGCCAGCCCCTGGTGGTCGATGATCGGCCGGCCGAACGCCTCCCTCTCCTTCGCATAGGCCACGGCGTCGTCCAACGCCCCCTGGGCCAGCCCGACGGCGACGGCCGCGATGCCCAGCCGACCCGCGTCGAGGCCGGCGAGCGCGAGGGACAGGCCTTGGCCCTCCGCGCCGATCCTGCGCCCGGCGCAGACGCGTACACCGTCGAAGCGCATGGTCGCGGTGGCCTGCGCCGTCAGACCCATCTTGCGTTCCGGGGGGTCGGCCGACAGGTTCGGTGCGTCGGCCGGGACCAGGAAGCAGGAGATGCCCTGGCTGCGGTGCTCGCCGGTGCGCGCCATGACGGTGTAGAAATCGGCGTGCCCGCCGTGGGTGGTCCACGCCTTCTCACCGCGCAGTACGTAGTCGCCGCTGTCGTCCCCGTCGTTCTCCTCCCGGTCGGCGCGGGTGCGCATCGCGGCCGGGTCGGAGCCCGCGTGGGACTCCGACAGGCAGTACGCGCCCAGCAGTTCGCCGCCGAGCATCTCCGGCAGCCACTGCCCCCGCTGCTCGTCGGTGCCGTGGTTCGCCAGCGCGAAACAGGACAGCGCGTGCACGCTCACGCCGATACCGACGCTCGCCCAGCGCGCCGAGATCTCCTCGAGGACCTGCACGTAGACCTCGTAGGACAGTCCGGCGCCGCCCCACTCCTCGGGGAAGGGCAGCCCGAGCAGCCCGGCGCGGCCCAGTGTGCGGAAGACGTCGCGCGGGAACCGCTCGGCGGCCTCGTCCTCCGCGGCGCGCGGAGCCAGTGCTCCGTCGGCTATGGCACGTGTCAGCTCCAACAGCTCCGCGGCCTCCTCGGTCGGCAGCAGTCGGGACACGGGTGTGCGGGACATCGGGGCGAACCTCCACTGAGCGGATGGAACGGGAGACGGGCCGTTGAGCGGATGGAACGGGAGACGGGCCGTTGAGCGGATGGAACAAGAGAGGGGCCGTCGACGACGGTTCAGGCCTGCCGGATCTCCAGAGCGCGCTGCTCGCGCAGCAGGAATCGCTGGATCTTGCCGCTGGGTGTCTTGGGCAGCCGGTCGGTGAAGTGCACGGTCCGGGGATAGGCGTGCGCGGCGAACCTGCGCTTGACCAGGTGCTGCAGTTCCTCGGCGAGGGCCGCGTCGCCCGCCGCCGGATCACGCAGCACGATGTACGCCTCCAGCACCTCGCCGCGCAGGGCGTCCGGCACCCCCACGACGGCCGCCTCGACGACGCTCTCGTGCTGCACCAGCACGCTCTCCACGTCGAACGGACCGATGCGGTAGCCCGCCATGATGATCACGTCGTCGTCGCGGGCGGAGAAGAAGAAGTCGCCGTCGGCGTTCCGGGCGCCCGCGTCGCCGGTGAGGTACCAGCGGCCGTCGGCGCTGAAGCGCTCGGCGGTCTTCTCCGGCGCGTCCACGTACCCGGAGAACCACAGCAGCGGACTGCCGGTGACGTCGATCGCGACACGGCCGAGAGTGCCCGGCGGCGCCGGCTCGTCCCGGTCGTCGTGCAGCACCTCGGCCGACCAGCCGGGCAGCGGCCTGCCCATCGAGCCGGGCGGAACCGACGTCCGTACGGCGTCGGCCCAGCCGCCCACGATCACCATGCCGTGCTCGGTCTGCCCGTAGTGGTCGCGCACCGCCACGCCGAGGGCCTGCTCGGACCAGGAGACGACTTCCGGTGTGAGCGGTTCACCGGCCGACGAGGCCCGCCGCAGCCGCACGCCCTCCGGAACGGGGTCGGACGCGGCCTTGAGGCTGCGGTACACGGTGGGAGCGGCCGCGAAGTTCGTGACGCCGAAGGTGCGGAGCACCTGCCAGGTGAGCGCCGGGCTGAAGCCCGCGTGCAGCAACAGGCTGCGGGTGCCCGTGGCCAGCGGGCCGAGGACGGCGTAGTACAGGCCGTACGCCCAGCCGGGGTCGGCGGCGTTCCAGAACACGTCGTCGGGGCGTACGTCGAGGCCGAACTCCAGGTACGCCTGGAAAGAGGCCAGTGCCTTGACCGGCACGGGGACTCCCTTCGGCGTGCCCGTCGTGCCCGAGGTGAACAGCTGGACCAGCGGCCCGTCCCCGCCCACGGCGACGGCCCGGCCCTGCGGCTCGTCCGCGGTGTAGCCGGCCAGCAGCCCCGTGAAGGAGAGGGCGCCCTCGTCCGCCGTGTCACCGGCGACCACGGTCAGCCAGGCCGGCTCGGCAGGCATGTCGTCACCGGGTGCGAGCTTGGCGCGCTGATCCGCGTCGACCACGACGACCTTCGCCCGGCCGGCGTCGAGCCGGAGACGAATCGCGGGTGGGGCGAACGCGGTGAACAGCGGCAGGTGCACCGCGCCCCGCCGCCAGATGCCCAGCAACGCCACGACCAGGTCGGCTGACTTGCCCATCAGCGTGGCGACGGCGTCCCCCGGCTCGACACCCAGATCGGCCAGCGCGGCGGCGAAGCGGGCCGACTCGCGGCGCAGCCGTCCGTAGGTGAGGTCTTCGGCGGACAGGTCCGCGTCCACGACCGTGAAGGCCACCGCCTCCTCGGGGTGGCGGTCGCACAGCAATTCCGCGGCGCAGGCGTCCGGAGAATCGAAGAGCGCGAGCAGTTCCCGCACCCGCCGCTCCGACGCGGCCGGGGCGGGGGAGTGCTCCCGCACCTCAGCGGAATGACCGTGGGTAGTCACGACAGCCCACTCCCTTTCTCATGGACGGGACCTTTTACAGAGGCGTAACCGCGCCTTATGCTGCGCGCTGCTGACACATGCTGCGCGTCACGCACGGCGCCGACTACCCCCGGAAAGGGGCAGTGGCAATGCACTCCAGTACGGACACCTCCCTGCGGCCCGACGACGGGGACGCCTTCCGGCAGGCCCTCCGATCGCTCCACCAGCGCTCGCGCATCCCGGTCGTCTTCGGCGGTCAGGTGCGCGAACACGTGCTGAACCTGTCGCAGTTCATCGGTGCCCGGACGGCCGCGCTGCGCGGCCTCGACGTGCGCACCGAGACCGGCCTGGGTGGTCGTGTCCTGGCCAGTGCGCGGCCCGCCGCCGTGGCCGACTACGGGGCGGACCGGTCGATCACGCACGACTACGACGGCCCGGTGCACGCGGAAGGCATCCGTTCCGTCGTCGCCGTTCCCGTCGTCGTGGCCGGAGCGGTACGCGGCGTGCTGTACGGCGCCAGCCGGGGCGCCACACCCCTGGGGGACAGGGCGACGGACGTGGTCGTGGACGCCTCGCGGCGGCTGGCCGGCGAGGTCGCCGTACGGGACGAGGTCGATCGGCGCCTGCGGCTCCTGCGGGTCGCGCAGAGCGAGCCCGCCGGGGACCGGTTCATGGTCGAGGAGGTCCGCGAACTCCACGCGGAGCTGCGGATGATCGCTCAGAACGTCGAGGACGACGCCCTGCGCGCCCGGCTGGGCGCCGCGTCCCGCCGCCTGGCCGCCCTCGGCGCGGCACCGGAGCCCGAGCCGGTCACGCCGCTGTCGCCCAGGGAGATCGACGTGCTCGCTCAGATCGCCCTGGGCTGCACCAACGCCGAAGCAGGCCGCCGCCTCGGTCTCCGGCCCGAGACCGTCAAGGCGTATCTGCGCAGCGCGATGCGCAAACTCGACGCCCGCACACGCCTCGCCGCGGTCGTCACCGCCCGACGGCGGGGTCTGCTGCCGTAGGGGCGGTCGGCCGCGCGCCGAAGACGCGACCGCGGTGACCACGGTCGCGGCGGGGGACCGCGTCCGCGGCGGGGACCGCGTCGCCCGGTGCCAAGCGTTCGGCCCGTGAGGGCCACGGCTCCGACGTGCGGCCGCCGTTACTCGACGACCAGAGCCAGGGGTGCCCGGAACGACAACAGGCCGAGCATCGGCGGTTCCCCGGCCCCGACCGCCGGTCGGATGCGCGGCAGGCCGCGGGCCGCCGCCCGCAGGGCGACCGCGGCCTCCGTGCGTGCCAGCGAAGCGCCCGGGCAGCGGTGCCGGCCGACGCCGAAGGCCAGATGGTGACGGATGTTCTCCCGGCGCGGACACATGCGTTCCGGGGACGGGAAGACCTCCGGATCGGATCCGCTGCCCAGGAGCATCACCAGCACCTGTGCGCCCGCCGGCAGGCGTACCCCGCTCACTTCGGTGGCCCGCGCCGTCACCCGGCGCCAGGTGGTCACGGGCGGCTCGCGCCGCAGGACCTCTTCCACCCAGGCCTCGGCCAGACCCGCTTCCTGGGCCACGCGCGGCCACATTCCGGACTCGGCCAGCGCCCGGCGCAGCACGGTGGTGATGAGCTGCCCGGTCGTGGACTGGCCGGCGATGAAGACGAAGAAGCACACGCCGACCGCGGTCGCGACGTCCAACGGCCCGCCGTCGGGCAGCCGGTGCCGGGCGAGCGCCCCGATGAACGAGTCGGGAGCGGCCGTGCCGCCGCGCACGGTGTCGGTGAGCCACTGGTGGAACTCCACGACGAGCTCCGCCAGCTCCAGCTGCCGTTCGAGCGGGGGCCTGCCCCAGAACAGCTCCAGCGAGGCGTCGCTCCAGCGGATGAGGGTGGCCGGCTCCACTCCCCGTATACCGAGGAGCTCCATCAGCACCTCGCAGGGGAGGAGCTGCGCGAACGAGGTGAACAGATCGCAGTCGCCGGTCGAGTCGAGCTGCGACCGCACCTCGTCGAGCAGTCCGTCGGCGATGCGCTCGATCACGGGTACGGCGTCCGCGACACGGTTCGCGTGGAAGAACCGGGTGACCAGTCGGCGCAGTCCGGGATGGGTCGGGGTGCCGTTGTTGGCGAGCGCGGGCGGAAGGGCGAAACCGCCACGGGCGAGCACCCGCAACACGGCCACGGGCAGCGGGCTGACGCTGTGCTGGGCGTTGTCGGGAAGGAAGACGTCCGGGTCCAGCAGTACGTGGCGCACGTCCTGGTGGCGGCTGACCAGCCAGAGCCCCGTGGCCGGGTCGTGGTGCACGGGAGCCTCGGACCGCAGCAGGTCCAGCCAGGGGTGGGGGTCGCGGACAAAGGGGTCGCCGAACAGGTCGAGCAGACCGAGCGGATCACGGGTGCCCGGAATTCCGTGCCCCGGGCCGTGCCCCGCCGCGCCGCCGCCGGGTGCCCATGCGTCAAGAGCTGGGGAGATCACCGCCGGAAGCTAACACGCACCGGAGGCGGTACCCGAGCGTATGTGCGCGGCATCACTCGGTCACCCTCCTGACCCCGCCGACCCCTCCCGACCTCGTCGGAGCCGCTGGATCCCGCCGGATCCGCACGCTCCCGCTCGCCCGTTCCGGCGGCCCCACACTCAGCGCCCGACCTCGCCCTCGACGAGGCGCCGCAGCTCGGGGAGCAGGGCGTCGATGTGCTGACCGGTCCGGAACGCGACGACGGTGGTACCGCTCCCGTCCTCCGTCGAGGCGCCAGGTGCCGGGAACAGCGCGAGCACCTCGCGCATGGCTTCGTCGATCTCCCTGACCGGATCGGGGGACTCACCTCGCAGCCATCGGCGGAGCACGTGGTTGTGGGCCGCGACGACGGACGCCGCCATGAGTTCGGCCCTCAGCGACGCCGACTCGGTCGGGTCTCCCATCCACTCCGCGATGAACTCGCGGAACAGTCGCTGGTAGCGCGCCACACTGGCGATCTCCCGGTCGCGCAGGGCGGTCACCTTGCTGGTCAGCGCGTACCGCCGCCGAGCGAGATCGCCTTCGTCGATGTAGTGCAGCAGCACCAGGCGGACGGCGTCGGACACGGCGACCAGCGCGGTGCTGTGACTGGAGGTCGCCAGCCGGTCCCTGATCAGCTCCAGCAGCCGGTCGTGGTCGGGGAAGATGACCCCTTCCTTGGACCGGTAGTGCCGGAAGAACGTGGTACGTCCCACACCGGCCCGTTCGGCGATGTCGTCCACGGTGGTCTGCTCGTAGCCGCACTCGTCGAAGAGGGCGAACGCGGCGTCCGCGAGTCGCATCCGCGCAGATGGCTTGCTCATGACCGCCCATCCTCTCCCGTCTCGGTGGCCGGATGTCTCTTGCCCTCTGTCATGGTACTGAGTACCGTTCGAGAGGAATCGAGTACCAAGGAGGTTCCGGCGTGAGTTCCGTTGCGGAGAGCGAGTCCGGCCTGCCGATCCAGCCGGTGTACGACGACCGGGCGCTGGCGGATTTCGACGCGGAGGCCAAGCTGGGCGCTCCGGGCCGGTACCCGTTCACCCGAGGCGTCTATCCGTCGATGTACACCGGTCGGCCGTGGACGATGCGGCAGTACGCCGGGTTCGGCACGGCGAAGGAGTCCAACGAGCGCTACCACGAACTGGTCGGCGCCGGCACCGGTGGCCTGAGTGTGGCGTTCGACCTGCCGACGCAGATGGGGTACGACTCCGACGAGGCCATCGCCCGGGGTGAGGTCGGCAAGGTCGGCGTCGCCATCGACTCCATCGCGGACATGCGGACACTGTTCCACGGGCTCCCGCTGGACAAGGTGTCGACGTCGATGACGATCAACGCCCCGGGCGTCGACACTGCTCCTGCTGTACCAACTGGTCGCGGCCGAACAGGGCGTCACCGGCGACCAGTTGACCGGCACGATCCAGAACGACGTGCTCAAGGAGTACATCGCCCGCGGTACGTACATCTTCCCGCCCAAGCAGTCCCTGCGGTTGATCAGCGACATCTTCGCGTACTGCCACCACGAACTGCCACGCTGGAACACCATCTCCATCTCCGGCTACCACATGGCCGAGGCCGGAGCCACGCCCGCGCAGGAGATCGCGTTCACCCTGGCCAACGCCAAGGAGTACGTGCGTACCGCGATCGCCGCGGGCCTGGACGTCGACGACTTCGCGCCCCGCCTGTCCTTCTTCTTCGTCGCCCGGACCACGTTGCTGGAGGAGATCGCGAAGTTCCGCGCCGCCCGCCGTATCTGGGCCCGCGTCATGCGGGACGAGTTCGGCGCCAAGAACCCCAAGTCCCAGATGCTGCGCTTCCACACCCAGACCGCCGGCGTGCAGTTGACCGCACAGCAGCCCGAGGTCAACCTCGTCCGCGTCGCCCTCCAGGGCCTGGGCGCGGTCCTCGGCGGCACGCAGTCCCTGCACACCAACTCCTACGACGAGGCCATCGCGCTGCCCACCCAGAAGGCGGCGAGGCTCGCCCTGCGCACCCAGCAGGTCATCGCCTACGAGACGGACGTGACCAGGACCGTGGACCCGTTCGCCGGCTCGTACGTCATGGAGTCGATGACCGACGAGCTGGAGGCGGCGGCGCTGGAACTGATCCAGGCCGTGGAGGACCGGGGCGGCGCGGTCGCCGCGATCGAGGAAGGTTTCCAGAAGTCCGAGATCGAGAAGTCCGCGTACCGGATCGCGCTGGAGATCGACAACCAGGAACGGACCGTGGTCGGGGTCAACAAGTACGTCCTCGACGAGGAGGAACCGTATGAACCCCTGCGTGTCGACCCCCAGATCGAGACCGACCAGTGCGAACGCCTCGCCGCTCTGCGCCGAGAACGCGACGGCTCCGCGGTCGAACGCGCCCTCGACGCCCTGCGGTCCGCCGCGCAGGGCACCGACAACGTCATGCCCCTGATGCGCGAGGCCCTGGCGCTGCGGGCCACGGTCGGCGAGGTCTCCCACGCCCTGCGTGACGTCTGGGGCGTGTACGTACCCCGTGACACCTTCTGACTCATGAAAGCCCGCGACGACATCAGCAAGAAGGGATCCATCCGGTGAGCGCCGAGCCCACAGGTCCGTCCGAGACCGACATCCACACGACCGCGGGGAAGCTCGCGGATCTGCAGCGCCGTATCCATGAGGCGACGCACGCCGGCTCCGAGCGCGCGGTGGAGAAGCAGCACGCCAAGGGCAAGCTGACGGCCCGTGAGCGGATCGAAC
>NZ_JAVRFJ010000139.1:0-450 GCF_031845845.1 Streptomyces gottesmaniae | reverse complement strand
CCCCAGGCCCGTACCACCGACCCGAAGGTCCAGGCTGCGCGCTTCAGCACCTTCAGCCGGGCGGTACGTGCCAACTCCCCGCACCCGGAAGGCAACACCCGATGACCGCGACCACCGACGAGAAGCTCAACTGGCTGCTGGAGGGGCTGCTCGACCGCACCCCCGGCACCCGCCACGCCCTCGTCCTGTCCCGCGACGGCCTCAAGCTGTGCCGCACCCCCGAGCTCTCGGTCGACCAGGCCGACCAGCTGGCCGCGATCTCCGCCGGAATCCAGAGCCTCTCGCACGGCGCGTCCATCGAGTTCGGTGACGGCACCGGCGGCGTACGGTCCGCGATGGCCGAGTTCTACGGCGGCGTGCTGTTCATCGTCGAGGCGGGCGCCGGTGCCCATCTGGCCGTCGTCGCCGACGAGGAGTCCGACGTGGGCCTGGTGGGCCACAACATGAGCG
>NZ_JAVRFJ010000138.1:0-451 GCF_031845845.1 Streptomyces gottesmaniae | reverse complement strand
TCGTGAAACCTGCCCTGGCCAAAGAAGGCGTGGACCTGCAGGTCAAAGTCTTCACCGACTACGTGCAGCCCAACGTACAGGTGGCTGAAAAGCGCCTGGACGCCAACTTCTTCCAACACCAGCCGTACCTGGATGAGTTCAACAAAGCCCAGGGCACTCACCTGGTGAGCGTCGGTGCCGTGCCCCTGGAGCCCCTGGGCGCCTACTCCAGCAAGTTCAAGCAGCTGGAAGACCTGCCAAGCGGTGCCAACGTAGTTATCCCGAACGACGCCACCAACGGCGGCCGCGCGCTGTTGCTGCTGGCCAAGCACAACCTGATCACCCTGAAGGACCCGACCAACATCCTGTCGACCATCAAGGACATCACCGCCAACCCTAAAGGCCTGAAGTTCCGCGAGCTGGAAGCCGCCACCCTGCCGCGCGTACTGACCCAGGTCGACCTGGGTCAGTA
>NZ_JAVRFJ010000137.1:0-451 GCF_031845845.1 Streptomyces gottesmaniae | reverse complement strand
ACCCCGACCTGATCGCCCTGTACGGCGAGGACCCGCCCACCGGGCTGACCGAGGGCGAGGCCAAGGCCGCGCAGGCCGGTGCCGCGATCTACGGCGTGCGGCACACCAACCCGTACGCCGACTGCGACACCCTCGCCCAGGCGTTCTCCGACGCACCCGGCAGCAAGCCGACGGCCGGCACCGCGGCCCCGGACACCGCTGCGGACACCGACGGCGACAGCGGCGAGGCACCCGCCCCGTTCGAGGCGCCGTTCGGCAGCCCGTTCGGCGACAGCGGCCCCGACATCGGGGAGGAGCCCGGCCTCCAGGATCAGATCCTCGAACTGCTCGCCGACGGACCCAAGCAGCTCAAGGCGCTGCGCGCCGCGCTGCCCGGCTTCCAGCCCTCCAGCGTCAGCAACGCCTGCTCCCAGCTCAAGGCGAAGGGCCTGGCCATCTCGCGCAAGCGGGG
>NZ_JAVRFJ010000136.1:0-452 GCF_031845845.1 Streptomyces gottesmaniae | reverse complement strand
GGCCGATGAAGCCCTGATCGCCGAGGAGCGCGACGACCCCTCGCGCCACCTGTAATTGGATTCCCACCAGGAGAAGCAGGATCACCGCCGTGAAGATCGAGCGGAAGAAGAACAGGAGCATCGCCAGGATGACCGCGAGGCTCAGGCCCGTCACCAGTAGGACGGTTCGGTTGCCGCTCGCGCTCAGATCGGCGACTATCGCCGCCGGACCGGTGACATAGGCTTTGACGCCCGGGGGTGGCGAACTCCGGTCGACGATGCCCCGGACTGCTTCCAGGGACTCGTTCGACAGTGCTTGGCCCAGGTCACCCGCCAGCCCCATCTGGACGTACACAGCCTTGTTGTCGGCGCTTTCCGCTGCGCCTGCGGTGAGCGGATCCCCCCAGAAATCCTGCACGTGCTGCACATGCGCCGGGTCCGCCTTCAGCTGACGGACCAAATCGTTGTAATAC
>NZ_JAVRFJ010000135.1:0-453 GCF_031845845.1 Streptomyces gottesmaniae | reverse complement strand
GATCTTCGCGAGCTCTCGCCGCAGCCGGTCTCCCTTGGCCTTCACGTTGGGGTGCGGCGTCTCGGCGGCTTTGTTGGCGTAGATGACCTTGATACGGACCTGCGGGAACGATGACGCCAGCTCTTCGAGGATGTGCAGGAAGCGCCGTGTGCGGTCCAGGAGCTTGGCGTTCGTGTGTGCGGCCAGGTCATCTTCGTCCCGGCTCATGTCCAGGAGCGTCGGCAGATGGAAGTGGAGCTTCTCGACAACGGTCTCTTGGTAGCCCGTCGAGGTCTTGGCTTGCAGGATCACCAATTCGATCTTGCCGGCACGCGACGGCAGGAACTGATGGGCATCGGCGGTGACGTAGCGCTCGTCCACGAAAGTCCAGATGCCGTCGATGCCGCAATCGTGGGCACCGTCCACGATGCCGTCCATGATTTCGTCGTTGTCGAGGTCCCAGTCCTGCAGGGC
>NZ_JAVRFJ010000134.1:0-453 GCF_031845845.1 Streptomyces gottesmaniae | reverse complement strand
CCGGGGCCAGGGTGGCGGATATCTGGCCGGGATGCTGGTTCACGACCTGGATTTCCTCTGCAGCGTACTGGGCAAGCCGGTGTCGGTGTGCGCCGAGGTACGTACGAGCGATCCGGTGCGGGAACGCCCCGATGGCACGACGCTGAACATCACCGCCGATGACACCGCGGCACTGTTGATGCGGATGGAATCCGGGGTGACTGCGGTACTGAGCGTTTCAGTTATGGGTGCCCACGCCGATCATTACCGGCTGGAGTTGTTCGGCTCTGGCGGCACCATCATCGGCGACGGCGACCTTCGCTCCGCCGCGTACTCGGCAGGCTTGGCCGCCGAGGACGGACTGAGCTCGCTGACGGTGGACGACCGCGAACCGGCGCATCCCGAGAAGCTACCAACTGGTCTGGCCGGACATGCGAGCCGGGCGATGGCACTGATGCTTGAGGACTGGCTGCC
>NZ_JAVRFJ010000133.1:0-455 GCF_031845845.1 Streptomyces gottesmaniae | reverse complement strand
CTGGTACTGGACCGTGTCGCGAAGAACGTGCTGCGCACCGAGGGCATCGCGATGGTGCAGAGCATCACCCGTCCGTTGGGTATCCCGATCCAGCACAGCTCGATTCCGTTTCAGACCGCCATCCAAGGGCAGACCAGCAATCTGAACCTGCCGTTCCAGCGGGAGCAGTTGGCCAACCAGCTGAAAATGGTTGACGCGACCAATGTCTCGATCTCCATCTTGGAAGAGCAGTACCAACTCTCCCTCCGGCAGACCAAGCTCACGCAGGACTCTGCGGCCAAGTCGCAGGAGCTACTCGAGGTCACCAAGAAGATGCGGGACAACATCGCGAACTTCGATGACCAGTTCCGGCCGATGCGCAATTACTTCTACTGGGAACCGCACTGCTTCGACATACCGATGTGCGCGGCGCTGAAGTCAGTCTTCGATGCCCTCGACGGCATTGACGAACTGAC
>NZ_JAVRFJ010000132.1:0-455 GCF_031845845.1 Streptomyces gottesmaniae | reverse complement strand
ACCGGACTGCGCCGGGCCGTGGATATCAGGCCGGCCGCCGCCAGTCTTCGCACGTCCACGAGGGTGTGGAAGGCGGGGCGGCCCAGGGTCAGGGAGATCTCGGCGGCCGTGCGGAAGCCGTCGACCTGGTCGAGTACGGCTCCCTGCCGGGCCGGGACCGGCGGCGCGTCCAGCCCGACCGCCCTGATCAGCGGGGCCTCGTCCGTCGCCGGGTCGGGCCAGATGCGGTGCAGGAGGTCACGGCGGCGCCGGGCCTCGCGCTCCACGGTGGCCACCGGCACCGGCCGGATCGGCCCCAGCCAGTGCGCGGCCCCGTAACGGAAGCTGGCCGGCGCACTGCTCGGACCGAGGACGAAGTACGCCGCGTCGAAGAGCGCCCCCGCGTGGCACAGCTCCAGCGCGCCCCGGGCGACCCTGCCGCTGTCCACGAGGAACCGCCCGACCCGCAGCCCGGC
>NZ_JAVRFJ010000131.1:0-456 GCF_031845845.1 Streptomyces gottesmaniae | reverse complement strand
CAACGACGCCGCGATCACCGGCATCGGAACCCGGTGACTGATGGCCTCCTCCACGGTCCAGCGGCCTTCCCCGGAATCCTCGGTGTACCCGCTGATCGCGGAGAAACCCGGATCCTCCTTGAGCGCCTTGGCCAGTAGCTGCTGCAGCCACGAGCGCACCACGGTGCCGTTCGTCCAGGCCTGGATCACCGCTTGCGGATCGGTGATCAGTTCCTCGGCCGCCAGCAGTTCGTATCCCTCGGCGTAGGCGTGCATCAGGCCGTATTCGATGCCGTTGTGCACCATCTTGGCGTAGTGGCCCGCGCCCACCGGACCGGCATGAACGAATCCGTCGGCCACGTCACCCTCAGGACGCAACGTGTCGAAGATCGGCATGGCTCGAGCCACGTCGGCGTCACTGCCGCCGACCATCAGTCCGTAGCCCTCGTGCAGACCCCAGACACCGCCCGACACACC
>NZ_JAVRFJ010000130.1:0-457 GCF_031845845.1 Streptomyces gottesmaniae | reverse complement strand
ATACCGTGATGTACCAAAAGCAAATCTGCCTTCTGCTCCACAGCAAAATCAATCGCTGCCCTGCTTGCCGTTACCGACGTAACGATTTTCCCGATATATTCCCTCCCTTCAACCTGCAAACCATTGGGGGCGTAATCTTTAAACGATGCCGTCTGCAACGTTTCGTCGCACCAGGCTAAAAAATCTCTGCGCAAAACCATATTTTTCCTGTCATTTCCAAACAAGCGGGCATTCTAACCGCAAATGCCCGAAACGCCCATTTTTCCGATTTGCACCCGCATATGAATTATTTTAATATGCGCCGGTTCAATATGCCGTCTGAAGCCCCATGGATTCCATTATCGAATTGCGCCACCTCAAAACCCTGCTGGCACTTGAAGAAACCGGCAGCGTCTCCCTTGCCGCCAAACGGGTTTTCCTTACCCAATCCGCCCTTTCCCACCTGTCTCTTATACAC